>DATKTW010000070.1:0-35318 GCA_035530895.1 Candidatus Nanopelagicaceae bacterium | reverse complement strand
AATTTACCAGGTATTATGGTTTTAATAATCTGTATAAACTCGTTCCTCATTTGTACAACTATCGCCGTAGTCGTAAAAATGAGGAACGAGTTTATACAGATTATTAAAACCATAATACCTGGTAAATTTGAAATTGAGGCTATTCATATTAAGAACCGAAATTGGCTGATATACGCCACCATTGGAACAGCAATTACCGCTATACCTCTATATCTATTTTTTAATTTTGTAATTATAGAAGGTTTTGACGCTACTCAAGGTGATATAATAACATTAATAATATCTGGGTTTTTAATAATAACTGGAATCGTGTTGTTGATTTTTAAGAAGAAATTTGGAAATAAAACAATCGATTCAATTTCTGATCGGGAACTCATTAAGGATTCAAGCATATCAGGATTAATTCAAGGTATTGCCATACTTCCTGGGATTTCTCGTTCTGGTTTCACGATTTCTACCCTGATTTTTGAAAAATATACTCAAGAACAAAGTTTAAAATTAAGTTTTCTGATGTCAGTCCCAGTAGCTCTTGCATCAATCGGAATGGATATAATCTTCGGAGAAGGATCGGTTTTTGGAACAATTGATATCTTCACACTTTTGATTATAACAGCAGTTAGTTTCATTGTAGGTTACTTTTCAATGGGACTTTTGTTAAAAATCGCACAAAAAATCAATTTTAGTTATTTCTGCATCTTCTATGGAGTATTATCATTCGTGATAATTGTACCTTTCATGTTTTTCGGATAGAATCTATAAATTTCTAATATATTCCACCAAATAACTGGATAGAGTGTTTTCTATGTTTTTAATTCCTCTAAATCCAGGAAAATCGTTTAAATCGATTAGATAAAAACGATTCTTATCTGTTAGTTTTATTAAATCAAATCCAAAAATTTTAAGGTTAAGCTCTTTTGATAAGATTCTGGCAAATTCTCTAATTTCTTCAGATATTTTAAATTCTTTCCTTTTAATTTTGTCAACATCAATTTTACTTGGCTTATCTCTTAAAAATATATAAATCGGATTTTCTCTTATAATGCCAAACACTTTATCTCCTATTACATAAACCTTTCTTTCAAATCCATCACACTCAATAAATTTCTGAATATAAACATCGTAATATAAAAATTCTTTATATTTTTCGCAAAAAATGCCTATATCATCAACTTTTTTCACTAAAAAATTAAATCTATTGTATTTATCGTGCTGGTAATGGCTTTTGATAACGATAGGGAGCTTAGGTAAAGCCCATTTTTTAAATTTTGAGAGATCTGCAAGATTATTGTTCCAAGAATTAGGTAAAAGTATTTTTTCCTTAATTTGAGGATAAGATTTAAAGATTCTTCTTAAAGCATAATCAAGTGAGATTTTGTTCTTACACATTAAAACGGTATCGACACTATGTAAAGTAGGAATTTGAAGCGTCTTTGCATAGTGGAGCAAATCGATTGAACACTCGTTTCTTACCTTGACGATAATTAAATCGGCTTCTTTAATCGATTTAGGCATTCTGGAAAGATTAAAAAACTTTTTTGTAGGATCGTGGCTGTATAAGTTAACATCAGGTAAATTTTTAAGCCGATTTATAACGCCTTTTATTACTTCGTGATCTTCTCTAGCTGAAAAAACGACATTTCTTATCATCAATTAAAAATAAAGAAGCGCAGAATATTCTTAAATTTTCCCTCAATGCTTACATTCTTTTTCTATTAAATATTTTAAAAAAAATAATAACTTCTTTAAAACAAAGTGGATATTAATTTGAAAGAAAAATTGTTTACTAAATTTGTTCGAAAACAGGTCTTCCTAATTGGATTGCTTTATGTGGGAGATCGTCTCTTCTTCTTTTTTGAACAAAATTTTTTCAATACTTACTTAGATCATGTCTTTTTTCTACCAGAAATATTCATATCAATTATGGTTTCTTTATCAGCTACAATGGGTCTCATTATAATGATTATATGGGGAATTTTGAGCGATAATACGAGGACTAAGTTTGGCAGAAGACGACCCTATTTATTGATAGGGGGAATAGTAGCCGGTATAGCTATGATGTTTTATGGATTGTCAACGAGTTATATCATGTGTTTAATCATCGATGTGGTTATTATCGGACTTGCTTCAAATGCATTTTTAGTTGCTGAACGATCTCTTATCCCTGACACTGTTGATGTTGAGAAGAGGGGTCGAGCAAATGGTATAATAAACTCAATCAGCTACATAGGTCTATTAATTGGTGTAGCGCTCTTGCTACTTGGAAATGAATTATTTGGAGTTCCCGATCCTCGATCTGATGGCACTATTATAACTCAAGAAGGACATTTTATTTTATTGTCTATTGGAGGAATTGTATTTATTTCAGTTGGAATCCTAGGGTTTTTATTCATAAAAGAGAAACGAATATCAGCCCTTCCGGAGAAAAAAAAGTTTTATGGTGAATTACAGCAAACTTTTAATTTAGCAGAACTGAAATCCCAAAAAGAATTCTATAAAATGGTTCTTGCGATGTTAATTTTCCAATCTGGGATTTCTTCTATTATGCCGTTCTTATTTATTTTTATCTTCGATCAAGAGCTTACCACTCCGCAACTCTCAATAATGATCGTTGTCGCGTTACCTTTTGTTTTAGTCGCAACCATTTATTTAGGAAGATTGTCTGATAGATTTGGAAGAAAAAGGTTTATTCCTATATCCTTGACTATTGTAAGCATCGGATATTTAATAATGCCATTTGCTTCGGATAATTACATCCTATTTATGATTGGTTTACCATTCGTATTAGTGGGTGTATTAGCATTAGTAACACCCTTGAATGCGTGGTCTCAAGATTTGTTACCAGAGGATAAATGTGGAAAATTTACAGGAATACTAAATATTGTTAACACTGCTTCTCAGATTATAGGTTCCTTCGCAGGAGGTATAATTGCTACATTGTTTGGCATTCCTTGGATATTCGTACTCGGTCCTGTCTTCTTTCTAGCTTCGATTCCCCTATTTTTGAAAGTAAAAGAAACTGTAAATTTATAAATAAAATTATACTCTTTTTTCTTTTTTCTACTTTTTTTGTGGCTCTACAATGATTTTTAACCACTTTTCATAATCATAATAATTAAATTCAAAAAAATCTAATAATTTTGATATTACTAATCAAATAATTTCAAGAGTATCATAAGTGTCATAAATCTAATATATAGAAATTATCTCCATAGTTTAGTTTAAGATGATTTAAATAATATCTTTTTAATATAGATACTATAACGGTGGACACTAAAAAATTAGTAATAAGTTGAATAAAATGACCAAAAAGGATATAAAAGTCGCACTCATCGGAGTAGGGGATGTTGCAAGCGCATTAGTTGCGGGAGTCGAGAATTACAAGAAAAATCCAGATAAAATCATTGGTTTATTACCAGAAATTACTCAATATGGAGTAGAAGATATAAATTTTGTCCTCGGTATTGATGTTAATGCCAATAAAATTGGCAGAGATCTAAGTGAAGCTATTTTTATGGAACCAAATTGTAATATGAAAATATTTGAGCCGGGATTTTTAGATGCTCCTGTCCTAAAAGGTCCAATCTTAGATGGTTTAAAAAGTAATATCAAAAACATTATACCTGTTGATGTTAATCAAAAACCCGTAGACATCGTAGAAGAATTTAGAAAACGGGATGTCGATGTTGCTGTTATTTTGCTCCCAACTGGCTGCCATGAAGCGGTTAAATACTACGCTATTGCCAGCCTTGATGCTGGAGCTTGTGTGGTTAACGGTATGCCTTCACATGTAGTTAAAGATTCAGAAATTGTTGAAAAAGCTCAAAAATTAGAACTTCCATTGATCGGTGACGATGTTAAATCTCAAATAGGAGCTACTATAATACATCGATCGCTAGCAAATCTCTTTCCGATGCGGGGCGCAATTCTTGACAGGACTATACAGCTTGATTGGGGAGGATCATCGGATTTTTGTAATTTATTAACCCCTCAATCTAATGGTGAATTAATATATGAGAAAGGAAAACGCCAATCTAAAACTGAAGCGGTAGTAGCAAATTTACAAAATAAGGATGATGTGGAATGTCGAATATCCGCTGCAGATTATATCCCATTCTTAAAGAATCAAAAGGAGGCTTACATGAGATTAGAAGGAAGAATTTTTGGTGGCGCTCCCGTGCGAGTCGATGTTACCATGTTTGTAGAAGATGGTAATAACTCCGCAGGAATTATAGCTGATTGTATTAGAGTTTCAAAAATCGCTAAAGATCGCAAAATTGGGGGGGTTTTACAATCAGCTTGCTCGTTCTTTAATAAACACCCTCTAGAACAATTAGATGATTATGTCGCAAAAAAAAGACTCGTAGAATTTTTAGAAAATAGAAGAGAACGATAAAAAAATACTCGAAACTTAATACATTTGGAATTTTAGCTCTTTGCTTTAACATATGCATTTAGATACATTTCTCTCATATTTATTAAGTTGTAAATATGATCTGAAATTAAACTTACTCCTTCTGGTACGCTCTTAAAGCTAGGGAAATCGTTAATATCCACAACGTAAGGTCCCTTCTCGGTCATTATGTAGTCTACTCCGTAAACTGACATACCAAACTTTCGACCTAATCGAATAATCCTCTTCTTTAATGGTTCTTCAACTGGAATCCTAATATGGAGGAGTTCTAGAGGAGATAATTGATCATTTTGCTGCAAACGATTATGCGAGGTTATTGAAACAACCCAATTACCTATTACATAAATTTTATAGATAATATCATGTTCACCTAAATATTCTTGGAAAAATAACTCTTTCTCATTATAGATTTTTATCAATTCAAGTAATTCTCTATAATTTTTAGCGATACCGATTATTCTATCGTTCTTAGGCAAATCTGGAATGTTATGAGAATTTAATTTTACTATAATTGGTGTACCTTTTTGAGAAATATGAATTGCTTCTAATTTGGTTGAAAAAGAGTGTGGTGTTAGAATTTTTTTAGAATTTTGTTTAATAAAATTAAAAGTGTTTTGCCTACTCTCACATATTTGAACGGATTCTAGCGTGTTAAGAATAGGTATTTCAGGACAAGTTTTTTTAACAATTCGATAGATTTTTTCATTTAACTCTTGAGTTGTCAGTTTTACAATCAAAAACGAAATCGGATATTTCTTTAAGCGCTTTTCTAGATATTTAGTATTAAAGGACTCTAATCCGTTTTTCATTAAATTTACTATCGTGATATTATAATTTTTAATTAAGAACTTCTTGATATTTTCTAAAACTTCAAGATCTCTATTACAAATGGCCCCAATATATTTTCTCTTTATATTATTTGCCATTTAAAAAACCCTTTCAATTTGATTTCTTAAAAACAAATTAAAATATATAAATGTATTGAAAAGTACGTCTGAGTAATACTTCTATATTCAAAGGAAGTTAAAATAAAAATATATTAAATTCATAATAAAATCACTGATGCTATTTGAATCCTAGATTATAAAAATAGAAACTTAAAGGAAAAATAAGGGAAAAACCTTAGAAGAAATCCAAAAACAGAGATAGAACAAGGAGAATTTAAATTAATTTCTGTTTTTTATTATATACTTTAAAATAACATAGTTTTATACTATTCATAAGTAAATGATTTTATTTTCATTGATTGCGTTGAGTTAGGGTAGATTATTTGATAAAAATAGGATTAATAACGGATAGTTATCATTTAGAAAAAAAATCGATTCAATTCTTAAAATATGCTAACACTATAGCAGATGTTTCAATATACCTCGAAGAAGACTATATGATAGATTTCTCGAATTATAATTTTGATGAAGATATTTTTTTTGTGAAGGCAAAAGGAGACCTAGTTTTAAATTTAGTGAAATTAATTGAGAAAGAAACTACCATTCCAGTGATTAATTCTTCAAGGGGTATTTCTCTTGCTTTCAATAGATTTTTAAATAGCGTTGTTTTAAGAAAAGCAGGTATTCAAGTTCCTAATTTTTCGCTAAATCCAGTAGGACAATCACCACCATTCAATGAATACATAATCAAAAATATTATAGACAAAGAAAATTATGCATTTAATCCTCAAATTCAGAAAAAAGAGGGATATTTAAGAGTAGTGGATATTCGTGCTATTGATGAATCAAGCGGAAATTACCCAAAATACACACATTTTTATTTTCAAGATTTTATAAAGAGTAAATGGGAATATAAAGTGTATCTAATTGGCGACGACATTTTTTATTTCAGGCAATTACCAGTTTTAATAAATCCTGATAAAATGAAATCTAGAATAAAAATAGAAAAAATTCCCGAATTAACAGAAATAGCTTATAATGCTACTGAAGCAATGGGATTAAAATTAAGTTCAATGGATTTCTTAAAATCAAAAGATGGAAAATTTTTCTTGACTGATATAAATTCATCCCCCAATTTTAATTACATAAAGAACGGTCCTAAAATTATAGGAGATTATTTAATCAAACAAGCTAAAATATAAGAATAACAGGTAACTATGAATATTGGAATTTTATCTAAAAAGAAAGGCAAATTCATTAGGGAAATTCAAAAATGCCTTGAAAATAGTGGGCATAGCGTAAAAATTTTTACGCTAAATGATTTATTTGTCAATGAAATGTTACTTAATAAGGATTTTTATATATTGAAATCTAAGAACTTACTTTATCTTTATGCAGGTTATTTTTTAGAAGCTAATATGATCCCCGTCATTCCAAATACTAATACCAGTTATGTCCATAAAGATCGTATTGAATCGTATTTTTCTATGAAAAACTTAGGGTTGTTATGTCCAAAGATTTTTATGGGCACCCTTAAAACTCTTAAAAGTCAACTTAAAGAGTCAAGCTTTCCTCTTATTTCAAAACCTATTTTTGGTTCTGGAAGTAAAGGTGTCAAAGTATATAATTCTTTTCAAGATTTTAATACTCCAATTGAAAATTATCTCTATCTCGAAAATTTTATCAAAGGGACACACTACTTAGCTTATTTTATAGAAAATGAAATCTGTATATGTGAAAAAAGACCTCTCTCAAATGAACATCAAGCTACTGAATTAATCGAATCCGATAAAGAAATAGAAAAATATCTTATAAAATGGAAGGAAAAATATAATCTGTTATTTGGACATCTTGATCTAGTTAGAGAAACTAAAACAAATAAATTATATGTAGTAGATGCTGGTACTTTTCCGGAATTCTCTAATTGGAAATGTGATACGGATCCTGCTTCGAAAATATGTGATTTAATATTAAATAAATATCACGAAGTAAGGAAATAGAAGATATTTAATTTAAAAGAAGAATTATCTTATGATTTATTTTCTTCTGTATCATGATCGTGATTGTGATCGTGCTCTTTATTGTACTCGTCTACCTTTTGCATAACGGATTCTGCCGGTGTCGGTGGTGCGGGCATTTTCTCATATACTTCAATGAACTTGACATCTTCAATTTCATCACCCATATGAGTCTGTAAATCCATAGCTAAACCGAATTTAATGTAAGTAAGGTTTTGAAACAGAAACATTTTAGGAACGGTAATTTCTAGAGTTTTGTCCTCCAAGTGATTTACGATGAATTCAGAGGCGCTTTCTTGGGGAATACCCTTTGAAATCATAAAATATTCAATTTTCTCGTTAAATTCCTCAATCCTATCAATGATTTCAAGGTTATAATCTATTGATTGTCCTGCTAGAGGATGATTGTAATCAATTATAACTTTCCCCTGCAAAATATTCGTAATAACTCCTCTCTGTCCCTTTTTATTTGTGAAGTCTTGACCGTACTCTGGATTTTTTCCCTCGTTTAATTTTCTAAATTTAGCTATGCCAATTCTTTCAATTTTTTGAGGATCTCTTTTACCAAAGGCTTTAGTAGGGGGAATCTTTACAGATTTTTTTTGAAAGTAATTCATTTCTTTTATAGTTTCAGTTAAACCTTCATTTAAAAATCCCGGTTTTCCAACAATTACAAATTCGGGAGTATAATACCCTTGCTGAGCTTTTTCTTCCTCGTAAATTCCTGCGGTTTTAGCATCTTCTTCAGAAGATACTCTAAAAACCTTTCCTTTTTGCGTTCTTGCTGTCATCTTAAGTAAAACGAAATCGCCTTCTTCTACCTTTTTGCCTTCCAACTTCTTTTTCTTCTCTTCGAGTTTTTTAGCTTCTTCTTCCTCTTTTTTTGCTTTCTCTACTTCCTCTGAGGGTTGATCAAGAACTGGTTCACCACTTTCTATAGTAGACTCTTTTGGTTCACTTAATAATTCTTTAGCGCTACTAACGAATTTTTCAGCTGTAGCTTTTCCAATGCCTTTTAATTGCGTTAAATCTTCCACGCTCGCGTTTGCTAACTTCTCAACGGAATCAATACCCGCTTCAATCAGCACATCTTGTTTTTTACTTACTCCTTTCACATCTTCTAAATTCATCGAAAATACCATTAAGTATAATTAGTTAAATAGTTGCTGGTAGGATTTAAGAATTTATCATTGCTTATTATTTTTTCTAAAACTAAGAGACTGGCTCGTACAAGATTCCTAAATCGTCGGCATAATTTTTCACTTCAAGAATTTCTCCCATTGATGGTCTTCTATTTATTTCTTTATAATTGTGCGATAAATATTCGGGTCTAAACTGCTCCATTATATTAACAACACACATTGGTACTTCCTTCGCAATAAAATCTAATATCGGTTTAGAGCAACATTCTATGTGATTAGGCATAATTAAGTGTCGGATTATTATTTCTCCACTTCCAGCGTTGTGAATTCTTTTCAAATTGCGAGTTATTACATCATAGTAGCTTGTAATTCCAGAATATTTTTCAGCACAGTTATTATTGCCGTACTTAAAATCAGGTAACCAAAAATCCATTAAGTCAACAAGTAAAGATAGGGATTCTTCCGTTAGATAAAAATTAGAATTCCAGAGTTGTGTAATGTTTGAAGTTTGATGCTTAAGACTTCCCAAAATTGTATGGATGTTCGGAATAGGATCGCCTCCAACATAGTTGATATTAATCGCACCTTTCTCGACTAATCTATCAGCAAGATTAGCAAGTTGAATTGAATCAGTTTTTCGAGCTATGTCTTCAATTTTTTTCTTGTTTTTCCATGATTGAGATATATCGTAATTTTGGCAAAACACACAACTAAAATTACATCCTTGGAAAAATATTGTACCACTTGGGATTAGCGGAGCTTCTTCCCCCGTATGAAGAAAAGCAGATGATACATAAGAATCTTTAGGAATATAACAAAAACCAGTTTCACCATCTGCTCGATTAACGTGACATCTCCGCTCACAAAAACAGCAATTTTCGAGATATTTAAATGCTAGATTTTCAACCAAACTAATATAATTCTTATTGTATACTTGGCGGTTTTCGATAATTTCAGTGGATTTATTCAGTAAGAGATTGAACTCCTTAGATTTTTCTACCAACAAATTCTCTAAGTTTTTAATTGAATCATTAATATCAAAGTCACATTCTATACTTTTTGCGATTATGTACCGTGCAATTTCTTTATCATCAATAATACATCTATATCTGGCAAATCGTTTTCGAATTATTTCATTTTTCCAGACCGTCTCTGAATCAGGTCTAAGAAACCTAAAAACCATTTTGGTTTTCGCTCTTTTTTGTTTTGATTATGTTTAGTTGTATAAAAATAAGGAGAATTACGCTAGATCTCAAAACTGAGCCATTTAATAATGTTAGATAGAAATGGTATATTATCTCCTGCGTCTAATCCAAAATCATCTTCAATAAGCCAATCAGATGAACCAATAGTTACACATCTTCCACTGAAAAACTCGCTAACGACACAAATAGGGACAGCACCAATACTTCCCATGTCATCGTCAACGAGATATTTAAATTCTGCTTTTTCTGAAGTCACTATTATATCTTCAACATCTTCTTCAGTTATCGTAAAAAATGTGCAGTTAGGGAGGACGACTTCAGTTATACCAGCAGTAATCGGATGGACAAAGAGGTCATTTATTAAGACATTTTGTTTATTTACTAAAAAATGTGATGGTGACTCCTGTATAATTCCATTCCAAAATCTTCGCACTCCAGTCATTTTATATAATACTCTGATAGACCCCATCTTCATTGGAACATCGTGATCTCCTCCTTCTCCAGTAGTTAAAAAAAGTCCCCCGCCTTCTCCGACATATCGCTTAATTGCTAATAATTCGTCTTTGGTGAATTTATCGTCTTTGCCATCCATAGTTTGTTGAATATTTCCTATAAATAAAACATCATAATCTTCAAGTAAATCGTAATCAATAGGGCCTTCATTCTTGTCTATGTATTCAACTTCATACTCATCATCACCCAAAGAAAAATCGGGAAATTCCTCTATTTCTTCTCGATGAGATAAATCCACTATGATACTATAAGGCATTTTAACGCGACTCTAAGGCTACTTTGTAGTTATTATTTCTTTGTAGAAAAGAAAATTCTAATTTGTTCTAAGTGTAAATTCTACTATCTAAAATAATATAATTTTTATTTTTAAAGATATGGTATTATTATTAAAGGTTTCTATATCGTAATACTGCTAACGCAAAGTTTAAATATTTAGAGGAGAAAATATAAGGGATCTAAAAAATAAAGCACATTTATTTTCGTATGGTTCTTCTCTATTTAAATTTTCTGTGAATAAAATTTAAAGGAATTTGGATGATTTATTCGGCATCAGAATCCAAGAATTACTTCATATAAGCTCTAACTCTGAGGCTGTGTGTAGAGGTATCTATATAGTAATAGGAGCAGTTTAACGTATTATAATCAATTTTAAAGAGTAGTAAACAATTAGAATGAGAAATATGGAAAAATTTGATTATATAGAAATAAAATCTCGTTCTGCAGGTCCGTCTTTTTTGATGATTGCGATGTCTATTCCATTTCCTGAAGCCATATCTCTTATGATACTTGAAGTGACTGCTTTTACAATTATTTCTTTTGCTACAATAATCGATAAACCATCTTTATACTTAGCTTCGAGCACGCCGTAAGAGAAATTTTGACCACTACCTACAGCGCAGAATTTTTCAGGCAAAATCGAACCATATGCTCCAAGATTTAGAAGTACTGGACCTTCTTCTTCAGTTACTCCTCCTAAAATGAGACCTACTTCAAAAGGATACATTTTATTTTGATAGAGGATATTAGCTAACAATTTTCCAGCACTTTTAACTTTAATAGGAGTTTCTTCTTTTAGTTGATACAATGTAGTTTCAGCTCGGAGAACATCGACCAAATACATTGCGTCAGCTACTCCTCCAGCGATAGTCATATATAAGTGTTCTTGGATTTTATGTAGTTTTTCAGCTGTTTTACTCGCTACAAAGTAGCCCATTGTAGCCCTCTTATCCGTGGCTAAGATTACTGCATCTTTACATACTAATCCTACTGTAGTTGTCCCCGTTTTTAATGTTTGAGTGGTTCCTTGCGTAGATGGTTTGTTATCACTGATTTTAGAATCTCGGATAAAAATCGATTCAGATGGTTTAACTAAATCTTCTTTTCTCATAATATCATTAAAAGACTCTTGTCTTAATAATTTTTTTTTAATTTTTTATAAATTGATATTACCCTTTAATATTTACAACGGAATCAATTTCCCATAAATATTTTTTAAGATCGATTTTATTATTTTCAGCAAATTCAATACCTTCTTTTTCAAGTAATATTTTTTGATAATCTTTGCCGTCTTGGGATTTCAATGCAATTTTTCCTTGTGAATTAATGACGCGATGCCACGGTAAATTATATTTTTTTGTTGAAGAATGTAACAACCATGAAACCTGTCTAGCAGCTCTTGGATTTCCGGCTAATTTTGCAATTTTACCATAAGTGATTACTTTTCCCACTGGAATATTTTTTATTATTTTAATTACATCTTGAGTAAAATCACTCGGTATAGTTAATCACCCTTTTATTTATAATAACACTAATCAATCAGATTCCCTTCTTCCTTGAATAACTTTAATAAGTTCTTCTCTTCCAGATCGCTTTAATCTTCTAAGATAAGTATTCAACATTTTTCTTGTGTGATGAGGACCGCCTTCCTCTATTACGGTCCACATAGGATCTTTTGGGGATGGAGATGTTTTCATCATCTGCTTATGCCATTCGTCAAGAAGTTGTAAACCTTTTCCAACAATGTCTGGTTTCTCCTCTACAAGATTTTTAATCATATGAAAATCGTTTTCGAAATCGTATAGCATGATCTCAGGAAAATTTTTTAACCCTGTATGATAAGTCCGAATCAATATCCAATTTCCAAACCTTACTGCACGCTGACAACTCCAAGCGTTCTGACTAACAACTAAATAATTTCTTCCAAAATCTTGTCCAGTTTCAATTTTTTTGTAGATACTTTTCCCATCCCAAAAGTCGGGCACTTTTTTTCCAACTCCTTCAATAATAGTAGCTGCTATATCAGTAGCATAAAGAAATGATTTGTACTTTTTCTTCCATGCTTTATGTGGCCATTTTATAATCATCGGAACTCGATTAACAATGTGGCAACATGTGGCGTGATCTCCATACACATTCAGCTCACCTTGGCTTTCACCATGATCAGAACTAATAATTATAAGAGTGTCCTCATATATCCCTAAATTTTTAATTATTTCAATGACTCTACCCACAAATTCGTCAGCATATCTGATTCCAACATCATAGGCATTAATCCATTTAGTAAAATCATTAACATTTTCTATTTCCCGTATATCTTGAATTCTTTTATAGAATTGTGTGAGTTTTAACCTATCAAAACCTCCAATATCGCGTGCTGAGCGAGGTCCGTAACTATTTCGATGTTTTTTAATAATATCTTCTGTTATCCAAGAAGGAGGGGGATCGTTTTCAAACGAGGGTTCAAACGTTAAAGGTGTGCGGTATGGTGTGTGAGGATCCCACAGATTTAAATGTAAAAACCAGTTATCTTTTCTCCCGTTATCTTCCAACCATTTTTTTGCGTAGGGAAAAACATCGTCAGCTATTTCGTGTCCTCTCTTACCAAGGTTATACATCTCGTTCCAACCTGAACAAAACCAAAATGCTGAATGTCTTTCAGCAAAAGGTGATATTGATACAGTGTAATATTTTGCGCTTCTCAATGTTCCAATCCAATTATTCCTTAAATATTCGTCATCGAAACCTCGCTCTTTACCAGTTAATCTCATATCTGCTGCTGTACCACCGTGACCGACTATACCAGTATGAATTCCAAATCTTCCAGTAAACAAGGAAGCTCTAGATGGTAAACAGGGTGCATCAGACGTATAACAATTTGTAAAAATAGTTCCTTCTTTAGCAATTTTATCGATGTTAGGCGTAGTATCGCGATGATAACCGTAACATCCTAGATGGTCTGGTCTTAGAGTGTCAATATCAAAATAAATTATTCTCATAATTCATATTTTCTTCTCTTCATTAAATAATCTTAATTATTTAATTATATAAAAAAATGTGAAATGTTATATTTCTCTCATATCCTCAATTAGAAATAATAGAAGATAATTTTAACTAGAATTCATTTAAGAAAGTTAGAATTATGAACGAAGAACCGAATGACATACCAGAATGGGAAAATTCAAAAATATTCGGTATAAATAAAGAACCGGCTCACTCAACTTTAATTCCATTTGAGAGTCCTGCTGGAGCATTAGGAAAATGGGAAGATTCACCTTATTTTATATCTCTTAACGGAACCTGGAAGTTCAACTGGGTAAAAATTCCTTCAGAAAGACCTGAAAATTTCTATAAAGAAGAATTTAAAGTCGACAATTGGGAAGAAATTGATGTTCCAAGCAATTGGCAGATGCGAGGATATGGAATACCCATTTACACTGATGTCAATTACCCTTATAGCATTAATACTCAAATTATTCCAAAAATTGACCATAACTACAATCCCGTGGGCTCCTATAGAAAAAAATTTAATATCCCTACCAATTGGAAAGGACGTGAGATTTTTATCCACTTTGGGGGTGTTAAATCTGCTTTTTACATTTGGATTAATGGGGAAAAAGTAGGTTACAGTCAGGGAAGTATGACTCCCGCAGAGTTTAATATTACGAAGTATTTAAAAAATGATAATAATATTCTTGCTGTTGAAGTCTATCGATGGTCAGACGGCTCTTATTTAGAAGATCAAGATATGTGGAGATTTAGTGGTATCTTTAGAGAAGTATATTTATACTCAACTCCAAAAGTCCATATTCGAGATTTTTATGTACGATGCGTGCTGGATGAAAATTATGAACATGCTATCCTTAAAGTTAGAATAAAAAACTTCAACTATGGAAAAACCGATGAGGAACAATATAAAATAGGATTATCCTTATTAGATAAAGAAAAACGATTTATTGATTCTGAGATTCTTATGGGTGAAACTTTTGGGATTAAATCGGGTACTGAACATTTGATAGAACTAAAAGCAAAGATTGAAAATCCAAGGAAGTGGACTGGAGAAACTCCTAATCTATATGATATAATTATAGTACTTAAGAATTCTAAAAATGAAATAATTGAAGTAGAACATTGTAAATTTGGGTTTAGAAAAGTTGAAATCAGCGAAGTTGGAAGTTTTCTTATTAATGGGAAACCTATTATTTTTAAAGGAGTTAATAGACATGAACACGATCCAGATCACGGACGGGCGATTCCATATAATAGAATGGTTCAAGATATTATTTTAATGAAACAAAACAATATTAACGCTGTTCGAACAAGTCATTATCCAAATCACCCCAAGTGGTACGAATTATGCGATAAGTATGGGATTTATGTGTTAGATGAATGCAATTTAGAAACTCATGGATTATGGGATAAAGTCCCGCGAAGTGATCCAAATTGGACTGACGCTTGCATCGACCGTATGGTGAGTATGGTAGAGCGCGATAAAAACCACCCTTGTGTTGTAATTTGGTCTCTGGGAAATGAGGCAGGAATGGGTGAAAATTTTAAAATTATGAAGAATGAAGCTCTTAAAATAGACTCAACTAGACCAATTCATTACGAAGGAGATTATAAACAGGAGATTTCTGAAGTAATTAGCAGCATGTATTTTTCACCTAAACAGCTTGAAAGAAATTTGAAGCGAAACACGGCTGGAACTCCGGGAAGAATGGTTAAACTTAGTAGTCCAAGACCCTATGTTTTATGTGAATATGCCCATGCAATGGGTAACAGTTTAGGCAATTTTCAAGAATTTATGGATGTGTTTGAAAAATACCCGAATGCCATAGGAGGATTTATTTGGGATTTTATAGATCAGGGATTAAGGAAAGTTTCAGATAAAGGAGAAGAGTTCTGGGCGTATGGAGGGGATTACGGAGATGAACCAAATGATAAAAATTTTTGCATCAATGGTATAGTGTTGCCAGATCGCAAACCCAATCCCTCATTATTCGAGGTTAAAAAAGTTTATCAAAACATTAAATTTTACCCTGTAAGCTTATTGGAGGGAAAACTAGTAATCCATAATAAATTCAATTTTATCTCCTTAGATGACTTCATAACTAAATGGGAATTAACTGCAAATGGTAAGGTCATACAACAGGGATTTATTGATAGTCTGAATATTGGCCCTAGTGAGAAAAAGGAACTTATGGTACCTTTTCGTGAGCCTAACCTCGAACCTAATACTGAATATCACCTCAAAATGATCATGTCTTTAGGTAAGAATAAGCTATGGGCAGAAAAAGGTCATGTAATAGCATGGGATCAATTCAAAATACCATACAATACACTAAAAGAAAGCTCTAGTCTACAAGAATTACCAGAGATAGCATTAGATAATTTAAAAGAGTCTTATGTAATTAAAGGAGATGAATTTAAAATAAGAATTGGTAAAGAAACTGGTGTTTTAGAAACTTACGTATATAGGAATATAGAGCTATTAAATACTCCATTAATCCCTAATTTTTGGAGAGCTCCTACAGATAACGATCTAGGATTGATAGATTTTTCTAAACAGTCATTTCCTAGTTTTGATTTTAGTTGGAAAGACACAAGTAAAAATAGAACTGTAAAAGATATTACTTTTGAGAAGGTTAATCCTAATATCATCAGAGTTTTTGTACTTTTTGCTATTGATAATTCAGAAGAAGATATGGCTCTTACATATACAGTATATGGTGATGGTAATATAGTTATCAAGAGTTCTATTAAACCTTCGATAAATATGGCGCGATTTGGTATGCAATTAACAATTAAGAATGAATTTAATCAATTAACATGGTTTGGGAGAGGGCCTCATGAAACTATGCTAGACCGCAAGACAAGCGGGGCTATAGGAATATATTCGGGGAAGGTTGATGAATTGATTCATAATTATATAAGACCACAGGAAAATAGTAATAGAACGGACGTAAGATGGGCTGCATTAACAAACAAAGAAAGTATAGGGCTATTCGTTTCTGATATAGGGGGCACATATCTGAGTATAAGTGCGTGGCCATATTCTTTAGAAGAATTAGAACTAGCGAAGCATACGTACGATTTACCTAAACGCGAATTTATCACTTTTAATATTGATTACAAGCAACAAGGAGTGGGGGGAGATATCCCAGCATTGGCTTCGCTTCATAAAAAATATATATTAAAGAGTAATGAGGAATATTCTTATACTTTCAGAATCAGAGGTTATTCAAAAGATAAAGGAGATTTTAATTCTCTTTTTAAAAAGATTCCTCCTTTAGAGTAGAGCGTATTTCTTCAATTTGTAAATTTTTTTATTTCTTTTGGTTTTCCTCCATCGTGTGCAGATTGAGAGGCTTGAATCCCTGACAAGCAGAAGTTAGCCGCCACTCTAGCGTGTATTAAGGCATCTCTTCCTTGTTTTATTGCTTGTAACCAGTCTTCTAGAATACGGGCATTAGCACCATAATATAATCCTTCTACTTGGGGAACTACGCTAGTTAAAGACTCTTGATCAATTCTTCTAGTACTCCCCTTTCTATGTTGGATTTTATTAATTTTGTGCCCATCAGTTATAAATAACCGCCCGGGTTTACCAATTTGATAACATTCATAGGTACCAGTACGACCCACTACTTGAATTGAAATTCTGGAAGGTTCTCGAGCAAAAACATAAGCGTTAGCGCATTTAGCAATAGCGTTAGTTTCTGTTCTAAATAACGCAACTTGGAAAGCTTTTGCAGGTTTGCATATTGGATCTCCTTGATACCCTCCAATATCATTAGCGAAGCTCGTAACTTCAATAAAAGGCATTGGATTTTTAAGTCCTCCTAGCGCAACTTGAGCGGGACCAATCGAGTGAGCATACATCATTGGATCAAATAATTGATACCATGAGTCAACACGAGGAGTATCAACATCTCCAAAACCCCGGTCTCTCCATCGATAGGTAACATCATGAAGATATTCTGATTCGGCATAAACGGGTTCACCAATTTTACCAGTCGATACGAGGTGAGCTGCATATATTACTTCAGGAAAGAAGCAATAATTCTCTCCAAGTTGATATACGTTACCTGAAGTGTCCTCAGCGTCAATAATCTTATTAATATCATCCTTGCGAATAGCCATTGGTATCTCAGAAAAAACATGCAGATCAGATTCTAATGCAGTAACAGCCTGTTCCGCATGATACTGAGGTGGACTAGATATAATAATTGCGTCAAGTTCTTTAGTATCTAATAGGTCCTCAAAAGTTTCTGCCATTTTAAATCCCTCAATTTTTTTTAACATTTCAATAGCTTTTGGATCTGGATCAAAACCGGCAACCAATTTTGTTTGCCCCTTTAGTAATGGGTGATTGTCTATTTCTGCTAGAAGGCCAATTGAGTGAAGACCAAAACCTACCATCCCAAGATTTAATAGCTTTCCCATAATTTTAGATAATTCACAAAATTATTAATAGTTAAGTGTAATTGACAAATTTGTAGATTATAATTTCAGTGGGTTTAATTTTTGCGAGAGATTTCATAATTTATGGATAAAAAAATCGTATTAATTGGTGCTGGTAGTGCCGCCTTTGGACCGCCAACATTTGTTGATTTGAACTTAAGCAAAGTGTTAGCGGGTTCTACAATTACGCTTGTCGACATAGATACAGAAAAATTGCATATGGTATATGAGGTATTATCCGAAGATAATAAAAAAATGGGTAATAAATTCAATATTGAATGTACATCAAATAGAGAAAAAGCTCTAAAAGGGGCAGATTTTGTTATTAATTCTACTGAAAATGGAGATCGATTTGAGTTACGTTGGCAAGATAACACAATTCCTAGAAGACATGGGTCAACAGAAAGAATGGGCGAAAATGGTGGTCCTGGAGGTTTTTTCCATAGCGCTCGCCAAATTCCTGCGATAATTAAGATTGCCAAGGATGTTGCGAGAATAAGTCCTGACGCATTTTTTATTAATTATAGTAATCCTATGTCGCGTATATGCTTAGCTTTAAAAAGAGTACTGCCTAATCTTAAAATGTTTGGACTCTGTCATCAAATTGGTCTTCTTACACCTCCTCATTTATCAAAGATACTAGATAAAGAAAGAAGTGATTTTCAGGTAATTACTGGAGGTCTTAACCATTTTGCGTTTTTGATGGGGTTAAAAGATGTAAACACTCGAGATGATTTACTGCCTGTTTTTAATGCAAACTGTCAAAATTACTTTCAAAACAAGTGGGATCGATTCCACTATGCAGATTTAACCTTCGAGGTCTACAAAAGATTTGGTTGGTTTCCGTATGTAGGTGATAACCATATATGCGAATATTTACAATTTGGTTCCCATTATACAACAGCACAAGATTTAACAGATTGGATTACTAGAATGGAACTGGGGAAGAAAGCTATAAATTTTCAACTAAAGTGGTATTATAAGAGATTAAAGAGGGGTAAATATCCTGAAAAGAGTATGCTTATTAGAGACCCTTCTGGTGAACGAGCTATCCCAATCATTGAAGCCATAATCGAAGATAGTAATTCGCATGAAATAGCAGTAAACATACCTAATGATGGGATTATTGAAAATCTACCTCAAGATTTAGTTATTGAATGCTCTGGAACAGTAAATAAAGATGGCATTCAAGGAGTTAAATTAGGGAACATTCCTAAAAATATTGCAGCAATCTTACGTATAGAAGCCTCAATCCAAGATTTATGTGTTGAAGCTATATTAAAAGAATCTAAAAGTCTTGCAATCGATTGCCTTGCTATGGATGTTAATTGTGGGAGTTTTGGTATGGCTGAAGCAATATTTGATGAGATGATGGAAGTACAAAAAAATTATTTACCTAATTTTAAATAATTTTTATATTAAGCCATCTTTAAAGTTATTCAAGGTGGAACACATTTTGAAGCGACTTTTAGCATTTGATATTGGAGCCAGTTCAGGAAGAGCTATTGTAGGGACACTAAATGATAACAAACTTGCTTTAGATGAAATTTATCGGTTTCCTAATAGCGGGATTAGAAAAGGTGACTCCTTTCTTTGGGACATTTTCGGTATCTATACTGAAATATCAAATGGGCTCAAAAAGTATGTAACCAAATATGGAAACCACGTCGATGGCATAGGCATAGATACATGGGGTGTAGATTTTATCTTGTTGGATAAATACAACGAACTTGTTGGTCCAAGCCATCATTATAGAGATTCGAGAACTAAAGGAATGCTTAAATTTATGTTTGAGAAGGTGTCTAAAGAGGAGATATTCAATGAGACAGGTATACAATTTATGGAGCTCAATAGTTCTACACAGTTATATTCTCTCATTCATAACAATTCTTCACAATTAACCATATCTGAAACATTTCTAATGATACCCGATTATTTAAATTATTTATTATGCGGCAAAAAGTGTTCAGAGTACTCAATTGCTACAACAACTCAATTATTCAATCCAAAGACTTTAGATTGGTCTCAAAAGTTAATTGAAAAGTTAGGATTAGAACTTAAATTATTTCAAAAGATTATCCCATCCGGAACAGTATTAGGAAAACTAAAAGAGGATATTGCCCAAGAAGTCGGGCTAAAAAAAGATACAAACATTATCGCTCCTGCTTGTCATGACACAGGTTCTGCAATAACAGCAGTCCCTGTTGATATGAGAAAGTATAGGAGAGGAGAATGGGCATATCTTAGTTCTGGGACATGGAGCCTTATAGGAGTAGAATTAAATAAACCCATAATAAACGCTAAATCACTTGAGTTTAACTTTACGAACGAGGGCGGCGTTGAAAATACTATTAGATTTTTAAAAAATGTAACTGGATTGTGGATTATTCAAGAATGTAAAAAAGAATGGGAGAACCAAGGTTTAGATAATAATTGGGAGCATATTATATCCAGTGCAGAGGGAGTTAAACCGTTTCAATGTTTCATAAACCCTGACGATCCTCTCTTCCATAATCCTCCAGATATGATCAATGCGATACAATATTACTGCGAAATGAGTGATCAAATTCCTCCAAAAACAATTGGTGATATTTCAAGGGTAATTTTCGAAAGTCTTGCCTTTAGATACAAACAAGTGATTGATTCAATGGAAAAAATTACTAATAAAAAAGTTGAAATTTTGTTTATAATCGGTGGAGGATCTTCTAATCACTTATTAAATCAATTTACAGCCAATTCTCTTAATATTCCAATTAAAACAGGGCCAATCGAGGCTACCGCTATTGGTAATATTTTAATGCAAGCAAAAGCAGTAGGACTAGTAAACCGCCTTGATGAACTAAGAAATATCGTGGTTCACTCTTTTTCAATCATAGATTATTATCCTGAAGATGTAAAAAGTTGGATGAATGGATATGAAAAATATCTAAAATTTACGAGTTAAGTTTATCCTAATAAGCTTAGATAAAAATTAAAGTAAAAAAGAAAAATATAAGTTAATTTATTCAAGTCTTTCTCGTTTTTCCGTATGAAGTATCTGTAATTTTTCTCTCAGTTGTTCTAACTTCTCCCCATGTATCGGATAGAAGTACATAAAGATTAGGCCAATAGCACTTACTATTGCGGGAATCAAAAACATTAATATTTTAATACCAAGCAATGCAGAATCTGGTTGTAGATCAGAATTTTGTATGTATCCGAAAATTCCAAGGATAAATGTTGCGATGATTGGACCAATACTTTGAGAAGGTTTATGGATTAAAGCATCCATACCTATGAACATGCCCTCTCTTCTTGATCCATTTCTCAACTCATCCTCATCTATAGATAGGTATAATATTGGTGTATTAAATACAGCATACCCTCCCAGAAATGTTCGTATTGCTAGGCCAAACACCACTATTATAGGAGCGTCTGTAAAGACTACGAGTGCAAATAAGATGAAAGTAAATATGACTTTCAAGACTCCAAACCTTAGTAATATCTTACGCATCCCCCACTTTGGTCTTAATTTCATGCAAAGAATGTTAGAACCGTATCCAATAAAGAAAAAAATCGCAAAATAGTATAATAGTCCACCTTCACCTAAAACCAATAAATAAACAAAAAGATAACTTAAACCAATCGAACCGAGAAATGCATCGCAGAAGATATAACCCATATAAGTTAAGAACGACTTTAGCCTTAGAGTTTCTTTTACTGCTTTAATTAATGGAAGACCATCATCTTTTTGAAATTCAGGTTTTTCTTGGCATAGAGAAGCAGTGATGATCAATAAGATTGTAGACACAATAGCAACAATAAGCATTAAGAATATAAATTCCGATGAAGTTGGATCCATAACTCCTACAATTATGAACATTGGAATTACAAAGACAGCACCAACTATAGTGGCTAGTAAATTTGCTTTATTCCTTTCGTCCAAATCAGATGTCATTTCGGGCATTAATGCCATCCATACCAGAACAACCAATGTAAAAAAAGTATCAAATAAACAAACGCTTATAATAAAGTGAATAAATATTATTATTTGATTGTCGAAACTCCAAGGAAACCAGACGATCATAAATGTTAGTGCCCAAATGGGAGCACCATATTTAATGTAAATAGTCCTTCTACTCCCCCATTTTTTTGGATTTGTTCGATCAGACATTTGACCAAGCAAGGGATCATTTATTGCATTAATCACCAAGTAAATTACCTGTCCAATGACAAAAAGGGTAGGATCTAATTGTAATTTGTCAAAAAAGAGTTCTATATATTTTAATCCAAATATAAATACTAGTAGTCCATTAGGAATGGCTCCTAAAGCATAGCCCCATAAATTTCTCGAACTAAGTTGTTTTTTATTTTGATTTTCCATTAAAATCCATCTTTCTTATTAAATTTTAATATGGATATAGATAGATTAATTGAAATATATAAAGTTAATTCACCAGCTTTAAAAATTCCCAAAATTAATTAATACTCCCCTGAATTTTTGCTAAGAAATGGTTATAGTAGAGACAATTAAAGAAAAAATTAAATCCAAGTAACATTACTCGTAAAACCTAGAACAAAAGATACGAAGGGAAAAGCTTACTCTATTTCAAAGGTGTAAAAACCAGAACCAAGGGTAAAAACTAAGCTATTTTCTTTTTGAGTTGATAGTATGATGTGCTCGCTCAATATTTCACTTTCCTTCCAAACAATTTTACCATCTTCTTTGACTTGTTTGCTTGATTTTTTAATTGGTATCCAAGATTCAGCTTTCATCCCAACTGGAATGTTTATAGATACTTTTAAAGAACTACTTAACTTTTCCCAGGAACAAGAAAGAATACCCTTACAAGTTTTTATTGTTGATCGTGCATAATCCATATCATCAGGGATAAAAGGTTTAATCATTATTGTTTCCCAACCCGGAGATTCACATCTAATTCCTGTTAGAGTTTTATAAAACCAAGTATCAACTGAACCTAGCATGATATGATTATGAGAATTCATTCCGCCTCCTTCTAGTTTTTCCCAGCGTTCCCATAATGTGGTCGCCCCCTCTTTAATCATGTAACCATAACTTGGAAAGCTTTCTTGAGTTATCATCTTGTATGCTACTTCATGATATCCATTATCAGATAAAACATCAAATAAATATCTCGTACCCACGATTCCAGTATCTACATGGTAATCGTGATCTTCTATAATGGCGTTAATTAAAGTCGATATTACTTTCTTTTTCTTTTTATCAGGAACCATGTTTAAAAAGAGAGGTAAAACATTCGATGTTTGGCTCACTGATCGATCTACTGGAGAGAGTTTTGTTGTTTCATAATAAACCTTGAGAAATTTTTTATTGAAGGCGGTTTTAATCTCCTCAGATTTATTTTTAAAAAATACATTTTCTTCTTTTTTTCCAAGAAGACCAGCAATTTTTGAGAAGTAAAAAACATCATGATAAAAATACCAAGAAGAAGTGAATTCTAATGGCGTTTTTCTTGATACTATTGAACATGGTGGACACCAATCACCAAATTTTCCCATTAGAAATAGGTTATCTTCAGATTTTGAGACAAGAAATTCGATATAATTTTTCATTCCTTCATAATTTTCTTCAAGAACACGAAGATCGTTATAATACCAATATAAGTACCATGCAATTGTTATGTAAGCGCTCCCCCATGCAGGATCTGCAGGATATAATTTCCAGTAAGGCGGAACAACATCGGAGATACTTCCGTCTTCCTTTTGACATTCTCTAATATCTCTTAAATATTTAGTGAAAAATCGAGCCATATCAAAGTTTAAAATTGCTTCTTCTGTAGCGAGTTGAGCATCCCCCATCCATCCCTGGCGCTCATCCCTTTGAGGACAATCAGTAGGAATACTCATTAAGTTACTTAATTGACCCCATATAATATTTGAATGTATTTGATTAATAAGGGAGTTAGAACAGTAAAAATCCCCCACTTTTGGAACATTCGAATGAAAGAATAATCCCTCGAAATTATTTAAAGATGGAACTCCCGGAAAACCCGTGATCTCGACATATCGAAACCCATGATAAGTAAAATGTGGTATATAACATTCCTCTCCCTCTCCTTTTAAGATATATACATCAGTTACTGGTGCATTTCCATTTGTAGCAGTATTGAGAGTACCATCTTTAAACAATATTTCAGAAAATCTTAATTTTACTTCTGAACCGCGAGGACCACTAGTTTTCAATTTCACAAAACCAGTAAAGTTCTGTTTAAAGTCAATGATATACATACCTGGTTTAGGACTATAAATCTCTCGAGGTTCTATACTCTTAGTAATTTGGATAGGTTGCATCATCTGTGAAGATAAATTATGTCCATCTACCATAGCTGCATTTTTCCATTCCTTATCGTCAAATTTAGATTTATTCCATCCTGGCATCTCAAGTCTGGCATCATAAATTTCACCAAAATAAATTCCATTCTCTTTAATAGGTCCAATAGATATTTTCCATGAATCATCTGTACTAATGGTTTCCTTATTACCATCAGTGTAATGAATATTTACTTGCAGTATTAATTTGGGAAAATCATAACCAAATAATTCAACACACCGACCATTTCCTAAAATAACACCTATAGCGTTCTCTTTTTGTAAAAGTTCTGATACATCATAAGTTGAATACAAAGCTAATTTATTATAATCAGTTTGTGCCGGTTCAAGAATTCGATCTCCAATTTTTTTTCCATTTATGTGTAATTCATAATAACCTAAACCACAAATGTATACTTTCGCAGATTTAATTTGTTTTAAAGTAGAAAATTCCTTTCTTAAATAAAGTGCATATACTTCTTTAATTCGTCCTGCTAAATTCCTTCCCCCGGATTTATATTGCCATTTCTTTCGAGTCGATTTATTGATGAATTCTTCTCTACTAATCCATTGGCCTTTCCAATCAGATTCTTCAAACAAGGCAGTTTCAAATTGTTGAGTATCACAATATTCGCTCTCTTTATCATTGTTATCCCACCATTTTACTCGCCAATAATATCTTTTATCGCTTTTTAAAGGCACCCCATCATAAGATACATTTAGATTTGAATCCGTTTCCACTTTTCCACCGTCCCAAATATCTCCATTTTTTTCTTCAGAGAAAAGCCTATTAGAGGAGACAATTATTTGGTAAGCCGACTGATTTTGGTTTCTTTGTTTATGGGCTAATTTCCAAGAGAATCGTGGTTTTCGTACATCAATACAAATGGGACTAACGAGATATTCACATTTTAAATCAAATGGAGGTTTTATCATACTATTATTTCAATTTAGGATTGTTAGTAGTAAATATAAATCATTATAACAGTTTATAAATTATAAATTTTTATTAACAGGTAAAATTTTAATAATTAGAGTGTGGTTTTTTTGTTTCAAGATTTAAAAAATCTCTATGGAGTTGCAAAAGATAAGTATAAAGAATTTGGAGTTAATACTGATTTAGCTTTAAATGAGCTAAAACAAATATCCTTATCAATCCATTGTTGGCAAGGGGATGATGTAGGCGGTTTTGAGCGTCCTGAGTCCGTAATTACCGGAGGGGGAATTTTATCAACGGGAAATTATCCTGGTAAAGCAAGAACCATTAAAGAGCTTCAGATGGATCTAACTAAAGCGCTATCATTAATCCCTGGCAATCAAAGAGTTAATTTACACGCTTCTTATGGAGATTTTAAACGCAAATTTATAGACAGGAACGCAATTAAACCTGAACATTTTCAAAATTGGATAGATTGGGCAAAGGAAAAGAAATTAGGATTGGATTTTAATTCTACACTTTTTTCACACCCTAAAGCTGATTCAGGTTATACCTTGAGCAGCAAATCTTCAGAAATTAGAAATTTCTGGATCGAACATGTTCAAAAGTGTCGAGAAATAAGTGCTGAGATTGGAAGGCAGTTAAATAATCCTGTAATTCACAATTTATGGATTCCTGATGGTTCTAAAGATATTCCCGTGGATAGAGCAGGGCATAGAGATTTATTGAAGAATTCATTAGATCAAATTTTTGATCAGAAACTTAATCCTGAATATATGAAAGATTCTCTTGAGGGAAAATTATTTGGAATAGGGAGCGAAGCATTTGTTGTTGGGAGTCATGATTTTTATTTAAGTTACGCAGTGAAGAATAATCTCATGTTAACTCTAGATACGGGTCATTTCCATCCTACTGAATCCGTTGCAGATAAATTAACTGCAATATTACCATTTCTTAACGGAATAATGCTTCATATTAGTCGCGGTGTGAGGTGGGACAGCGATCATGTTGTTATTTTAAACGATGATTTGATGCACCTTTCTGAGGAAATAATCAGATGCAAAAACCGTGAAAAAATTTACCTTGGATTAGATTTTTTTGATGCCTCTATAAATCGTCTCGGAGCATGGGTTATAGGGGCTAGATCAACATTAAAAAGCCTTTTAAACGCTTTGTTACAACCTTTGGAGTTATTGAAAGAATATGAGGAAAATAACCAATTATTTCAAAGATTAGCATATCTCGAAGAAATTAAATCATTGCCATTTGGGGCTGTATGGGAGTATTATTGTTATAAACATAACGTACCAGTTGGAAAAGATTGGATTAAAAGTGTGGAAGAATATGAACGCGAAACCTTAGTGAACAGGACATAATAATGAAAGGATTAAATAACAAAATTCTTGAAGTAGATTTAAATCACGATAAGTTTAATGAAGTACCTGTTCCTGAAGAAATTTTATTAGATTATATAGGAGGAAGAGGTTTAGGAGTAAAATTATTATCAGAAAAGCTTCCAAGAAATGTAAATCCTTTAGATCCAAAAAATTTACTAATTTTTTCAACAGGTCCTTTTGGTGGAACAATAGTGCCTACTAATGGGCGTTTTTCATTAGTAACAAAATCACCTTTAACAAACGGAATATTCTATTCTAATTCTGGTGGCTCCTTCGGTGTCGTTATGAAAAGATGTGGATATGATGGTATTATAATTCAAGGTGAATTAAAAGAACCAGGTTATCTTTTAATCGAGGGTGGAAAAGAAATTGTATTAAAAGAAGCCTCAGGATTATGGGGATGCGACACTGAAAAGACTTTAGAAGAATTAAAAAAGATCGAAGGTAATAGGATTAATTCGTTGATGATTGGGCCCGCAGGTGAGAATTTAATAAAAATTGCTGCAATAATGAACGATGCAGCAAGAGCATTCGGTAGAGGTGGAGTAGGAGCTGTTATGGGTTCTAAAAATCTCAAAGCAATTGTAGTAAAAGGTGGAGATGCTAAAGTTGTTATTGATAATCAAGAATTATTGAAGAAATATGTGAAAGTCGCCCAAGATAAGATAAAAGTTGTTCCTATTACCCGTTCTTCTTTACCTAAGTTTGGAACTTCAGCTTTGGTTAATGTGATTAATATATTAGGTATGTTTCCAATAAATAATTTTCAGAGGGGTTTTGATGAGAGAGCCACTCAAGTTAGTGGTGAGGAAATAAATGAGAAATTAACCCAAGAACACGAGGGTTGTTACGCCTGTCCTATAAGATGTGGAAGATTGACAAAAGCAGGTGATATGAAAGGTAAAGGTCCTGAGTTTGAATCTGTTTGGGCTCTTGGACCTAATCTTGGTATCTATGATTTAATCACGGTTACTCAAGCAAACTATTTATGCAATAAGTATGGAATTGATACAATATCTTGTGGTGGAAGTATTGCCTGCGCCATGGAGTTGCAGGAAAGGAGGCTCCTAAAAGATTCTTCTCTTCAATTTGGAAATAGTAATATCCTAAAAGAATTAGTGAAAAAAATTGCTTTAAAAGAGGATATTGGAGCTCAAATTAGTGAGGGCTCAAGATTACTTTCCAAAAGCTACAACTCTGAAGAAGTTGCTATGCAGGTAAAAGGATTAGAACTGCCTGCATATGATCCAAGGGGGGCTATTGGACATGCGCTGGGTTATGCTACATCAAATAGAGGAGGATGTCACCTAACTGGATATATGGCTGCTTTAGAAATTTTTGCAGCACCAAAAAAAATTGATAGATTTACGATGGCAGGAAAACCTGATTTACTGGTTTTAAAACAGAATCAAAAAGCCATAGAAGACAGTTTAGTAATATGTGCTTTTGCGGGTTGGGCTCTAGGACTTGATTATTATGCTCGGTTTATGAAAGCTATTACAGGAATTGATTATGATGTGGTAAAACTTCTTGAAATAGGGGAAAGAATATATAATTTGGAAAGGATTTTTAATATTAGAGAAGGATTAAGTAAAAAAGACGATATTTTGCCACCAAGATTTATAAGTGAACCCCTTAAGGAGGGAGTTTCCAAAGGACACATTGTACCATTAGAAAAAATGTTAGAGCAGTACTATTATGTACGAGGGTGGGATAATAACGGATTTCCAGAACCAGAATTATTAGAAAAACTTGGTATTAAACATATTTAATTAAAAAAATGTTGAAATTTATGATTGTCGAAGAATCTATATATAATATTTTCAAAAAAGTGGGAAAGCATTTAGTTAGGCATGGTTATAACACATCTCATTCAGGGAATATCTCCATTCGAAGTGGAGGTAAGATTATTATTAAAAGAAGAGCTGCTATGCTAGGGGATTTACAACTTGAAGATTTAGTAGTGAGTAATTTAAAAGAGGAAGACTCAAGTTCACTCATCGCTAGTACAGAGCTTGGAGTTCACCGAGCGATCTATTTAGAAACTGATGCAATGGCAGTCATTCATGCTCATAATCCTTATTGCGTAGCACTATCTTTAATTGAGGATGAGATAACATGTATAGATGCCGAAGGTTTTGCCTTGTATAAAAAAATACCAATTATTGATGTTGAAATACCTGCTGGGGCATATTATACATCAATTGAAGTACCAAAAATGCTTAAAAATTACCCGTTTGTTGTAGTAAGAGGTCATGGAATATTTGCTAAAGGAATGACATTAGAGGACGCATTACAGTATGTTACTGGAGCAGAACAATCAGCATATATAAGATATCTTACTTTAATGACTGGAAAACCTTTAAAAAGGGATTTTTCAAAAGAAAAAGATTTCTCAATTTGGTAATTATAATAACACTTGGCATATTTTTTTAGTAAAAACCCATAAAAAAATTTAATTTAGGACGGGAAAATAAAAATGAAAAAACTAAACCTAATTGAGCAACTTGGTTTTGAAACCACCGATAAAGTGGTTATTTTTCACATTGACGACGTAGGGTTTTCTCACTCTTCAAATCTAGCTACTTTTGAATGTTTGGATTTCGGTGTCGCTAGTTGTGGTTCAGTTATAGTCCCTGCCCCTTGGTTTTTAGAAGCGGCATCTATATGCAGAAAAAACCATAATTATGACATTGGTGTACACTTAACGCTCACATGCGAATATGACCTTTATCGATGGCGTGCATTGAGTAGTGTGAATCCAGATTCCGGACTACTTGATTCAGAAAGATCGTTGTGGCGTACCACAGAGGAAGCAATTGCAAATGTAAATGCTAAAGCGGGAGAAACTGAAATGCGTTCTCAAGTTCAAACAGCGCTTGATAGTGGTATTGACATCACACATATAGACACTCATATGGGAACTGTTATGGATCCTAAATTTCTTCCTTCCTATTTGAAGATAGCTCGCGAATTTAAAGTCGCTGCGTTTTTACCTCGAGTCTCTAGGGAAGAACTTGAAGCCGCGGGTTTTGGAGACGTTGCTGATGTTTACTTAAAGATGTTTGATAAATTAGAAGAAAGTGGTACTCCTATTCTCGATTATATGATTATCGATACGTTGGGAGATAGTCCAAATAAAACAGATTACTATTGTAAAAAATTTAGCGAAATTAAACCAGGAATCACACATTTTTTATTTCATGCTGCGAAAATGAGCCCAGAACTGGATGCAATAACTCCTGATTCTGCAAGTTGGCGAGATCTGGATTATCAGGCATTTACAAATCCAAAAATTAAAGAATGTGTTGAAAAGTATAACTTAAAGATAATTGGGTATAGAGAAATCCGAGACATCGTTAGAAAAGAATCTTAAAGAATATCGAATCTATTCTAAAAATTAATTCTAAACTAAACTTTTTCTAATTATAATTTACCCAAATAGGAGAAGTCCAACCTCTTTCCCCATCGAATTGGGTTGCTCGAATGTAATAATATGCATTATCACCCTTCTTCAGAGTAGTGTCTTCGTACCCGAACTTGATACGATCGTTTGTAGGGACTCTTATTGCAATAACTTCTCCATTCTTTATAAGTTCTACGCTTTCCAGTTTACCTGTTCCACACACAGTCGCAATTATTAATGGAGCTTTAAAAACATCTATTTGTTGCCCCATTAAAGCAGATTCTATCTTAATTTTCATCCATATTCTTTCTCCAGTCGTAGCATAACACTTTTTATGATTAATACTTCGAATTAATTCTTTAGAGGTTAAATTCTCCGAAAATATCGCTGCAATTCCAGGTCGATACCTTAATATTGGTACTAAGTTTTTCATCTTGTATTGTCTAATTGGGCATCCAGGATGAGAATAATGGTCATCTCCTCCTCCTATAAACCCGAGTTTAAAACCATTATTTAACGCCCAATTCACGCTACCCTTGTTTTTGTTGTTAACTAAGGGTCTATAATTCCCAAACATAGATTCGCTTGAACCATGCGATGAATAAATCTCTACTACATTTTCCAAATTATCATTAACTTCTGTCCATGACGTACCCATCGTAAAGCTAATAGGTGTATGAGAAATGATAGCACAATCTACTCCTTTAAGTGCGTCATATAACTGGTGCTGAAAACAACCATTTTCTGTGGTATAGTCAATTAAGGGCGCTTCCTCGGCGTGTTCAATAGGAAATAATATTACTTTATCTGAGATTGATTCGTAAGGACTCTTTGTTTTTGTAGCGATAGAAACATAATAATTACGTCCTGACCATTCATACCCTGGGATTGTAGCAAATTCATTGTTGCTCCATTCTTTACATAATCTAATTAAGGAAGTCCAAACCGTTTTGTCATATGGGTAAGGGTTATTTGTTCGACCCTCCATAAACTCATTATTTCTTTGGTTTAAATGATCCCCTAAAGCAGCAAAATCATGAAGGACAACATTTTTTGCATAATGGAAAGCATCTCTTCCCGTTCCAATGCCATCTGAGAACTCTCGAGTATGGATATGAGTATCCCCCCAATAAAGTTGACAATTATAATCATCGTCCCAAACTATTGGATTCGAAATGCCATTAATTTCACCATAATTAACGTGCAATTTTCCTATTTCTGACTTCAATTCAGGAAACACAGGAAATTGTGTATAGCCCGTATTGTATTGTAATAATGTAGAGCTTTTTGTTTTTTCTTTTCTGCTTTCTTTAAATGCTAACGATTGAGTGAGTTTAATGTAACCATTTATTAATTTAGCACGTTTAGGAAATTCTAAACTTTGATCACCTGAAATCCCGACTTCTTCGTTAAAGCTATTATCTTTATTTCCGAATTTATCTAAAGCTACAATTTCGATATCAACCGATTTTTGATGGTAAATTGTAGGAATTTTCACTAAGAAAAAACTGATTTTATCTGAAATCATAGAGATATACTTAATCCCTACGCGGGTATAGAATTTCTCTTTGGGTAATTTTATATCTATAGCCGAATAAACTTTATCCAGATAAGCCATCTCACCAGCAGTATTAACCAAGTTTGATACGTTATATTTAAATTCAATAGTTTCACCAGGTTTCATTTCGTCTTGTAAGATGTAAGCTAACATTAAGCTAGAATTTGTTTTTTTTATTTTACCCATCACAGAAGAAGAAATTGAGCAGAAATCATTTTTTGTATTGATAGGCTCCCAACCATAAGGTATTACGAATCTAAATTGGGTCCGACGAGGATGTTCTATCTTGGAAGTAAATGTGATTTTTATTGACGCTTTACTATTAACCACTATAGATTCAAGAATATCAAAATCAATGATATTTATCTCATCTAATCTTATTTTATAATCAAAATAGCCATTATCTTCTTCAACCATGTTTTTACCTATAATTTGTTTAATTATATTCTTATTTGTACAAAGAACGTCGTTTAGGCTCTCTTAATAATGTAGAAAAACCTAACGCTCTTCCTAAAAAGTTTGATTGATATTCTTCTTTCTTAGCATAATTAACTCCGAGTAAATTCAATCGATTTAGAAGATTTTCGAGCCGAAATTTAAAGGATTTAAAATTTTTTTGTTCAATGGGAGTCCAACCAGTTTCAGCAAACGCAATAAGTCGTGGAAATGTTTGCCAATCCAATTCACGAATATTTCTAACCCACTCTGTCCACATTGTTGCTTCTATTCCTAAAACATTATTGTGATGCTCTTTTTGTAATTTCTTAGGAATTGGCTCGTATCGATATGCTTTACCGAGAGAAGTGAATTTATATGAATAATCGAGATATGCAGAACCAAATTTCGAGAAAACAATATTTCCTCCTTTTCTTAAGTGGTTAATAATAACCTTCTTGCCAAAAATCCAATATTGTCCAATAATATCTTTAGATGACTTATCATCTAGTATCTGATTCCATCCCATAAGCCTATGGTTATGAACGGAGAGAAATTTCTTTATTCGTTCCGTAAAATATGTTTGAAGTTCTTTTTCATTCTTTAAATTTTCAGATTTTATTCTATCTTGGCAATCCGGGCATTTTTCCCATCTTTTTTTAGGAACTTCATCCCCTCCTATATGTATAATTTCAGATGGAAAAAGACGAATAATCTCATCTAAAATATTTTGTAGGAATTCAAAAGTTTCTTCTTTACCAATGCAATACACATCTTTCTTTATACCAAAGGTAGTTGATACTTCAAATGGACCTTCTGTACAGCTAAATTTGGGGTACGCTGCTAATGCCGCTTTTGAATGACCAGGCATATCAATTTCTGGAATAATTTTAATAAAGAGTTTATCAGCATAAGAGATTATTTCTCGTATTTCTTCCTGAGTATAGTACCCTTCATGAGGGGTGGTATCCATTTTTTTACTAAGAAAACCACCAATTTGTGTTTTTTCTCTCTTTGATCCAACTTCGATAAGAAGCGGATATTTCTTTATTTCAATTCTCCACCCTTGATCCTCTGTCAAATGCCAATGAAACACATTCATCTTGAAAAGTGCCATTAAATCTAGTATATGTTTTACAACGTCTTTTCCCAGAAAATGTCTTCCTTCGTCAAGCATATATCCTCTCCAAGAAAAACGGGGATAATCTTTAATATCAACAGAAGGAATGCGCCATTCAATGCCGTTGCTTTCGTTTATTTTTTCTATCTCTATCGGAAGTAATTGACGAATGGTTTGAATTCCATAGAAAATCCCAACGGGTTTAGGTGCTGATAAAACGATTCTCTCTTGATTAATCTTAAGAGTATATCCTTCTTCAGTTAAATCACTTAATTTTTCGTTAAGTATTAAGTAGATAGTATTAGATTTGGTTAAATCCGTTTTAAGACTAGTAATTCCTAAACTAAAACTTGTAGCAGGTAATATCAAATCTACAAAATACTTGGCAACTTCGTTTAATTTCGGATCTGATTCAATTACAGTCTGGTCGTTAATATTAAAACTTCCTTCCCCTAAGATCATACTAACTGGTTTAGGAATGATCTTAATTTTATCTTTAAGCATTATCAGCGATATCTTTAATTCATTTTAAATATAAATAATTAATTAGGATGCTTGACTTAAGAGAGAAGATATGTACTCCCATTTTTTATTAATTTTATCAGCAGTTCGCAACCGGTTAAATATTTTATATTCAAAAGCTCCAATTAAATTATATAAACCCTTTACTTCCTTGTATACATCGTTATTCTCGAAGGCAGTTTTATAACTTTCAATGTTCTCCTCACTCCATATGTTTTCTTGTTTTTTCATGCTAGTAGCTATATTCGTTACCCATAATTTTGCCATTTCCATAGAATAATATAATCCTGACGAACCAAATGGATTAACAAATCCTGCACTATCTCCAATTAGAACAATACCAGGATGTGGTACAAAATTGTTCACCATTCGTGCATTCGGAAGTACTGTTACTTCTTCGTAATCAATTTTAGCCGCTTTAAAAAATTCACTAAAGCCGGGGTAATTTTTCTTCAAAGTTTCCCAGACTCTTAAGATTTCCTTATCATCCGGGACAATTACAGTTTTCATTTGAGGAACTTGTGCCATACGTAACATTAAACCCACTTCTAATCTTTTATTTTCTAGAGGAAAAACATAAGCTACACTCGGAGGAAAATTAGGAGAATAGTTTAAATCCCCATTTCCAATGAAAAAGAATTGTAAACCAGGAGTCTTCTCAATCTCTATGTTGGCTTCACTAACTAAACATTTAATTATTGGACAATTAATTTCTTCGTCGTAGGGTACACCATAATATCTCCCAATTACACCTGTATATCCACTACAATCTAAAATTGCTTTTCCATAAATTTCATTGAAGTTACTTGACCCATCCTTATATTTTAATCCAATACATACTCCGTTTTTCTCAATTGGTTCTATTACTTCACCCTTAAGTAAAAGTTCAACTCCTACTTCTCTTGCTTTTTCTACGAACCTATCGATAAATTCCCTCCATTCGAAAAAATAATGAGGATATTCGCGGTAGGTCGTTGTTATTTGTAGATCTCCTGGAGAATGCCAAACTCTAGCTCCATCAGATTTAAATCCTATAGATGGTAAAAAATCTTTACCTAGAATATCATCTACAATAGAATAAAGACCCATTCCCTCACCACGAGGTTTTGGTCCAGCTTGTTCTCCTTTCTCTATGACAACTACTTTAAAGCCTTCTCTGGCAGCTACAATACTGGCGGTTAACCCTGCTGGACCTGCTCCTACGATTACAAAATCAAAAATCCTTGAATTATTTGATGCCATAAATTGAAATAAGATTAAGGAATTTTAATTATTTTTGGTGATAACACAAAAAACGCTATAGTGTCCATGATTACTATTGAGCCCATAGGAAATCATTTTTAATGTTTTGCCTATTAAGAATTATAATTGATCAAAAAAAATGTAATAATTCTTATGTTTGATGTAATTATATCTGGAGCAGGCCCCGCAGGTTCGAGATGCGCTCAAATTCTTGCTGAAAAGGGATTTGAAGTCGCTTTACTTGAAAAAGATGTTAACTGGAGAAAACCGTGTGGAGGTGCTGTAAGCTCGAGAATCTTCAATTATTACCCCCAATTGCGAAAATTAAATTATGCTCCAATCACGGGGATAACCATGTATTCTGGTGATTACCATGAATTATCTTATTCTTGGAAAAATATTAGAGATTATTCGATAAATGTCGATCGCTTGGAATTTGATAACTTTATAAGAGC
>DATKTW010000069.1:0-22809 GCA_035530895.1 Candidatus Nanopelagicaceae bacterium | reverse complement strand
GAAAAATCTGAAATTAGTAAGAAATTACAATTAAAACTAGGGGTAACATGGAAAGAATCAACTTCTGATTATTATATTAAACTTTTGCTTAACTGGGCACGTAATACTAATCTAAGTCCAGAGATTTATTATAGAAAAAGGGATTCAATAAAAAATAGAGATAAATATATGAATCTTCTCGATTTTATTAAAGATAATAAATAATTTTTTGAAAATTAATAAACTTTTCATTTTGAATCGAGATTTGAACTTAATTTCGTGAAAAATGGAATTAAATGAGAGATTATAGTAAATAAAATATATAATTCAATTAAAATAAAATTAAACTCTTTTCTTTTGGAGAGTTGCAAAAAAAAGTTCAAAGTTGCAGAAAAAAGTTCAAATTTGCAGAAAAAAGTTCATTAACCAATTATTACGCATAAAACAGAGATCAAATGAAATATTTTAACTAGAATATATAAGAATTTTCTCAAATTGGTGTTTTAAGTTATTTCATGAAGAGTGATAAAAAAAAGTTTTTAGTGGCAAAAAAAGGTTTATTTCGAGTCAAAAAAAAGTTTTCCCACCACAATTTTTTTATTTTTATTTAATTCTCTTACAATTTTAATTTTGTTCTATTAACTTAATTACATCCTCAGGAAATTCTTCTCCTCTATTTTTCATTCTGTTAAACATGTCTTTAACTTCAGATATTGTATTACCGTAAATATGCAAAGAATTGCTAAAATCTAAGTAATGTCCCATCTCTAATCCAAGTTGATCGGCGACATACTTCTGGATTCGAATCATTCCATTTACATTTGCTTCCCACGCTCTAAACAAATCTCTACTCCTCCAGGTTGTTTGCATGATTAATTTATCATCTTTTACTCGCATATAAATCCTCTGAAGACAAGGAGGATCAATGTGAAATGGATCGACAAGCGGTCGCCAAGTTATTGCTTGAGCTCTACGTGAATACGGTTTTTCTTTTAACTTTCTAATTATATATTCAATTTGATCTATTTTTGGGAAATTTATTACTTCAATGGGTATTTTTGGAATTCCTACTTGGTCTGATATATTTTTCTTTAAATCGAAATCAACTAAATGCTTTAATTTCCATATTATAGAATCATCAGAAATTTGAACTTTGCCTGCTTTCAATAGTTTTTTGTGCTTCTTTACGAAATTATTATCAACGAATTCTAAATCGTAATTTACATGGATAGAATCCTCCAGAGAATAAGGTGTATAATTAAATATTCTATCGTGGTATGAATATGGAAAGCTCGTATCCGACTCCCATAAATAATGATCGTTTACGCCCTCCATGATTTCTTCAATATAGCCGCTTTGAATGGATCCTATCAAGTAAGTGTCTGCCATACAGCCGTAAACTTCGAATGAATTTCCATATTTTGAGTTGATTTTCATTACTTTATCTTTCCGAGAAATAGGATTGCTCATAGGGTTTTCTATTTCGATTAGTACCGTCGCGTCTTTGGAGGGAAGGTCTTCTTTTTTATCGTATTCAGTTCTAATGTCATCTCCATTGTATAAAACTTGAGCTACAGCTGAAAGCCATGCGTCCCGGACTGTTTTTTGAGAAATAAAAAATACTTGAGCCATATTCTAAAACCGTTAAAGATTCACTAAAAATCTTATTTTTATTCTATTAGAATCTAATTGTTAAAACCTTAACAAAACTGATTTTATTCCATTATGTAAATCCATTATACACCCCCCGATTAAATTGAAGGGTGTTAATTGAGTGCATCCAATTAAATATTCAATTTTTTATATATAATTACCAACAATATTTAATAATCGTAATTATTTAATCTTCTTAGTAGTTCTTGATACTAAGGAAGTTGCTTAAAAGTTGATATCCTTAAAGTTTAGATTTGAACCGCCTTTTAATGAAATTACTAAAAATACAAATCAAATCATTAAATTCGACCAAGAACTAACAGTTAAGGAATTGCTAGAATTTTTTAAAGCGAATTTTGGCGAAAAATTCTATGAATTACTCTGGGATAAAAAAAAAAAGAGTGAATTTAGTTCATTCCTTTCAATAATCATAAACGGTAGGAGTTATCGGGATGAAAATTTCTTAAAAACGATCTTGAAGGATGGAGATGACATCGCTTTTTTATATCTTTATTTTGGGGGATAATCTTAAGAAATAAATTATAATAATAAGATTAACCACATACCAAAACCAGTTAAAATCGGATTTAAAATGTTATCCGAAATATGGTTTGCAAAGAAATCGACTAATAAGAATAAGACTGCTGATACAATAGCCATAAGTAAGATTTTTACAAAACTTACAGGCATCCAAACATGATATAAATTCATTACTATTAAAACAATTAAAAATGAGGTCACGCCACCAGTTATAAATCCCTCTATCGTTTTATTAGAATCTTTTTTTAGGCTATGAGATCCGTATTTTTTACCTATTAGGCAGGCGGCAGCATCAGCCCCCGTAGTTATTAATGCAACTGAAGCCAGGATCGGAAATGGGGCAAAAATGAAAGGTATTAATGATAGAACCAGAGGTGTAGACGCTAAAAAAGTATTGAGCTCCTCAGGCCTCATCGATAAAAGCCAGCGTTTAGCCCAATTAGGAAGCATATAGAATTTATTTAGGCGGGCAAGATCAGCAACCTGGAACATTATAACAAACCCAAATCCTATCGTAATTATTAACCAATGAGAAAAGCTATAATTATCTAAATTATATTGACTTAAAATGCCTAAATTTTCAAGAATGGTTCCTAACGACCAAAAAAAAAGAATAACAAATGTAGTAAATAAATGTAGAAACTTCCTCCCGAATTCGCTCTTAAAATCGTCAATCCATCTATCAGTCACTTCCACACAATAATTATTATAATCCCTTTCTGCCATTATCTCAGGGTTTTTTTTAGAGACAATTGTATTATAAAGTAAAGTGGCAATCCATACGCTCATCTCTATTAAAAAAAATAAAGAGGTTAAGAACCATAAGAAACTCAATGACTCAAATGGCAAATACGGTGAGTGATACTGAATCATAAAAGGAAAAAGGATTCCTGCTAATAAAAACAAAAAAGCTATCAGCATCTCGTTTACGAACAAGTGGTTTTCGATCTTTTCTGTTTTATTTTTTATAACGTAAATTAGAGTTAATATTGAGTAACCAATGAAAATTAATGTAGTAGGCAAATAATTCATTTTTAATGGTAAAAATCGCACATTTTTTAATTTATTTTTATCATCACATTTTAAAACCAATTTAAAATAATTGTATAGTAATCTAAATTCCCAAAAAACCTTATCAACAGGAAAATTATACTATACCCAATCGGAATTAAGAGATTATCAGAAATATCCAATGGTTTCCTAGTAAAGATATCAAAAACTAAAAAGGCAAGAGTAAAGATAATTGCCCAGTAAAATCCAATAAACAGGATGCATATAATAAAACACACTACTAATCCAGCTATCGTACCTTGCCAAGATTTCTCGTTATTCCATTTAATTTTATTCTTTCCGAATCTTATTCCTACCTGGCTAGTTGCTAAGTCTGCCAAAGAACTTATTCCTAAGATAGTTAAAAACACCATAGGGGGCGTTAATAACGCTGCAACCAATTGTCCAATAGCAAAATAAAGATATGTGCCGTAACCTCTTTTCTCTTCTTCACACAGTAAGATCTTGCAGATAAAATTAAATGGAAAGCCAAAAATCTTAGCTTTTCTTGTAAATTCGTTGGCTAAAATGATGAGACTGAATCCGTAGAAGAAGAAAAATAAAAGATAATAGAACCATCCCAAGGAGAATAATACCGTAGTTATGCTATTGGGTACAACTATTATTGTTAAGAACAAATGAAGCATATTATTCTCAGATGGAATCATTCCAATAATAGAACCCGAAAGATTTTGTACAAAAATTACACCTAAATACCAAATAAAAAGTAAACCTACGAAAATTAATACATGAGGGATTTTTCTATAAGTGTCCGCTCTTAATTTGCTCCTTTTATTCGTTTTTTCTTCAAATGAATTCCAAAACCTTGAGAAGTCTTTATTTTTAAAAATAAGTTTATAAAGAGATAAAAGGAATGTTGATATTAAGATTATAGCTCCAATTATGAGCAGTGGGAGTCCAAACGCAAGAGAAAAAATTGGAATGGTGTTTATATAAAGCGACGCTTCTTGAAACATTAATAGAACTACAATGATAGTTATCGTAAATGTTAAAAACAAACCGCTAAATCCTAAAAAATTGTTAAGCACTTCTTTTTTATATGAAAAATGCATATAACTAAATAAAACGATGAAATAAGAAAATAACATTAATAGAAACCAATATAAAAACTCTGTCATGTGTGTTTCAAATTTAATATATTAATTCCTTATATTAAAGATAGTGGTTTCATTCTTTAAATACACTATTTTACAATTACAATTATGAAGAAAATCATATTAGCATCAAAATCTATTGATCGATCAAAGATACTTGATAGGCTGAATATTTCTTTTAAAATTCTCGAAATAAACATTAACGAAAGCGATTACAAAGATCAATATTCTGACCCAATCGATTTGGTTAAAGAATTAGCCAAGGCTAAAGCATTGAAAGCAAAAGAACTATTAAAAAGCGAAGAGATAGGAACAATAATCATTGCTGCTGATACAATCGTGGAATTTGACGGTAAAATCATTGGAAAAGCCCAAAATGAAAAGGAAGCATTTCAAATACTAAAATCTCTAACCAATCGCTCTCATAACCTTATAACTGGTATAGCTTTAACAAGTGTAAATGATTCTAAAGTTATAGTTGATTACGATATTACCGTTGTTACTTTTCTGGATTTATCTGATGATGACATTCGGAACTATATTAAAACTGAAGAATGGAAAGGTAGAGCCGGTGCTTACTCTATTAGGGATAGAGCTAGTTTATTTATTAAAGAAATTCGAGGGTCTCCTTCAAATGTAATGGGTTTACCTATGCAAAAGATATTTAAAATTCTAAAAACGGAATTTAATTTGAATTTATTTGAGAACTAAATTTGAATTTAATAGTAAAGAAGCTAGAATTTCTATGTTTCTAACTCTTCTCTCCAAACTTTTAAATTTTCATAAAAATTTAACATTTTTTCGAGCTTGCTAACCATTATTTCATAGTAATCGTGATCTGCGTATTGCTTTTTAGCCAGATTTCGAGCTAAAGTTAAATTTTCTTTATATCTTAGTATTTTATCCTCAATCACATAGTTTTTTGAAATCCTTTGTAATTAAAAATAAAGAAATATCTGGATAACACCTCTGAAATTCTGAAATTAATAAGATATAGAATTAATGTTAAATCTATTTATGAAAAATATCATTAAAAATTGTATAACTGATATTTCTGAAATGAAAATTTTATATGCTTTTATAGGTTAGTTTCTTAATACAATTAACACAACTAAATTACTTAATAAAATGATTAAATATGGGTAAACACTACAAAAACGAACAAATAATGAAATTCTTGACGATAGTTGGGGCTCTAGTAGGATTAGCAACATTGATCCTAGGATTAGCTGGACTCGAGAATTATGGATTTATAGATCCTGTATTTGCATTACACGCAGTTCTTAATTTTATTGTCGGGTTAGTTATTGTTATTTTAACATTTTTAGTTGCATTAAAACCTAATAAACCACTTCCCTTTCACTGGTTAGTTCTATTTATCTTAGCTATCTTACTCGTTATTTTTGGAGCGGGAATTTGGGCTTGTGTGTTAGTAATCATCGCAGCGTTAATAGGTTTGATCGAAGATTTATAAAAATACTTACTGCCAAAAAACTATTTTTTTCTTTTTATTATATTCAAATTATAAATTTGCATTATTAAGGAAATATGAAACGATTTCTTCCGCCAAATTAGTATCAGATACTTTTTGAAGCGCAGTAAATCCTGGAATCGAGTTTACTTCTAAAACTAGCAGACCTTTTTCACTTTCTACAATATCTACCCCCGCAATTTCAGTTTTTGTTATTTTAGCAGCTTTAATTGCTAAATTTTTTATATCTGCTGTGAGCTCTATTGGCTCCATTGTTGCTCCGGAATGTATATTTGTTTTCCAATTATTACTTACTCGATACATACCTGCTATCGCTTTATTACCTAAAACTAAAACTCTAATATCTCGATTGTTATGCTTGATAAACTCTTGTATATAAAAAATATTATTTAATTGGTCTAATGAATAAATTACATTTTCTGCAAAACCCCGATCAGATATCCTCGTAATGCCAATGCCTTTTGATCCATAAAGAGGTTTGAGTACAATATCTTTTCCTAATTCCTCAAAGGATTCCAATGCATCGTTAGGATTTTCACATATTATTGTTTTTGGAGTAGGGATGTTATGCCGATCTAAGTAAATTGATGTTAAAAACTTATCACTTGCTATTTCTAGTGATTCTCGAGAGTTTATTAATTTGAGTCCATATTCTTCCATCGCGTTCAGTAGATCAAGCCTAAAAAAGATCTTTTGAGTAGCGGCAGCTCCAAAACCTCTTACAAGAGCACCATATGGATCGAGCTTTTCAAACTGTTCTTGAAATTGCTTATTATCTATTTTAACTTTTACATTTGATGGAATAAAATACTTCACTTCATATCCTCGGTTTTTAAATACTTCAGATAACACCTGAACTTCGGGATCCTTAGGATTAGGCGTTATTATCATAGTATGCATGTTATTCACTCATAAGAAAATTACATAATTCAACTGACACATAATAAATAAATTTAAGTTCTTAAAAATATATATGTAGAATTAAATGGATTCTAATAATAAGGAAAACGAAACGGAGAAATTAACACACATCCTTTCAGTAGTTCAGAATCTTTACTACAAAAAAAAAGAGCAACTGGAAGATTTAGAGCTAGAGATTTCTGATTTGCAATCAGTCTTAAACCAAATAAACTCTCTAATATCAAATCAATCGTTTTCCAGCGCAGATGAGTTATATTCAAAGTTCCAATCTTTAGAGAAAAAAACGGTAGACGACTATTTCAAAGAGGAAATTTCAGAAGAAACATTTAAAGGAACTAATATTAAAAGAAAAATCTTTTCAAATCAAAACCAGAAGGAAGAAAATTTATTATGCGTGCTTAATCTCTACGATTTTAAAAGGGTAGAAATTAAATTCATTGAACCTAAAAAAAGAGCTATTCAGGAAACTTCAGAAGGTTTTATTAATGTTTTTCTTAAAGGAGCCCTGATCAAAATAAAAGAAAATAATCCTAATTTAAGTATCAGTTATCGTTTTAAGAATACTGATAAAATCGAATATATTACTATTTCTAATTTAAGCTCTATCGAAGATTACGATCTAATAACTGCAAAAATTCGAGAATTATTAGCTCGTGAAAAGTAATCCACCTATAAACTGCGGATCAGATAAAGTTTGAATAGTATGTGTTATATAAAGATATTATATTGATTAATTAAAATACAAAGAATTAATTATACAAATTTTCATATTATTTTTAATTACTAATTTGGACCGTAAAAACAATGGCTAAGAAAAAGAAAATTTTAATGATGCCTATAATTCATTCGAAATTTAACGACAAAGACTTGGAAGATTCGCTCGTCAATAAATCGAGAAATCTTTTAACAGAAAAAAAAGGAGGCGTCACATCCTTCATCTTTCTCTCTGGAAGTTTTTTCGATGTAAAAGGGTTTGTTTACACAGGACTTCGAGCGTGGAAAGGGGCCGTAAAACCATCAGATAGAGACGAGGGTAGAAGACCCCTACTGGAAGCTACATTTGCATCGCTATCCGTCTATCTCAGCTCTTTACTGGCTCTTCAATCAGATTTTTACTTCGCTTATGATGAAATAAAAGATATTTTATTAGAAAAAAAAAGAGAAGATCTATGGGCAATCGTTTCAGAAAAACTTCCCTTTATTTCATTACCACCAAAAGAAATGTATGGAAACCAAGTTTCTCCAATTTCTCCCTATTTTGTGATCGAGCAAGACGACGAGCTTACGCTCGGGGAAATTTATCCTTCAGCCTACCTAACAAAAGTCATCTCTTCTATTAAAACGAGATTTTTTGTGTACTTTCAATATTTAGGCTATTCCGCTTTCGGGTTTTTCGATTCTTTACCTGAACGTACAAAGTTTGGATTTGAAGAAAAAACGAGAGAATTTGAAGGAGAACCAACCTCAGAAAATATTCAAAAATACGCTAATAATGCTAAAAACTTAAAGGAAGTACTGATTGCACTCATTGAAGCTCATAACAACGCTTATCTCGGACAATACTTAATTGAAGATTATGAACTATTATTAAATAAATTACTAGAATCGGAGGAGCTCTAAAATGGTGAACATTGGATTACTTGGTGATATAAGCGCGGGTAAAACAAGTATTCTTCGCTTATTTGTAAGATACTTAAAAGTTGGAGACATAGAACATGTAAAAGGGGGACAGAAATGCACCGTTGTTAAAACAGACTTCTCAGGTGAAGCAACTGTTCCCGGAGGAGATAAAGAAGATAGACTCAACCAAAAAGAAACTAAAACAATTCATCCGAATCGTGTGGTATTTAGAGAAGACGCATCTGGAAAAGCACATACCATCTTCGCACCTGGTGGAGATAGGCAGAGAGCGGTGGTAAAAATGGGCATAATTACTATTAGTCGAATAGCTACGCAAATTGTAGCCGTATTTTCTTTAGATCGCGAATTAGAACGGCAATTCGAATTCTTCAACGATGTTCGCTTTTTCCCCGATAAAATTTATGTATGTATAAATAAAATTGATTTACTAAAAGGAAATAGAGATAAAAAGATAGAAGAAGTTAAAAAGAAAATAGACTCCTTTTTTAATCGGAGGAAAATCTCTGTTATCGAACACTTTATAACCTGCGGTGAAACTATTAAAGACTTTGCTGAAGTTGAGGAATACAATAATCGTGTTGCCGAAATGATATTAGGAATAACCATACCTCGTTAAATAATCTAAAAAATCTCATATCTCTTATTCTTTTAATTTTAAAGCTAATCTTACAAAAAGTTTCTGCAAATCAAGTTTGTAGCCAATAAGAGGAGTTAATCGAATATTAGTTGTTTTTTTATCGATCTCTAAAAATCCTTCTTTTTCTAATATTTTTATATCATCTTTGACATCCTTTTTATTTCTTAACATCCTAATTTCCTGAATTGAGGTATATCCTGAATTTTTAAGACAAGAAGTTAAAACACATAATAGGGTTGCTGATAAACTCGGTCTGCCCTCAAAAGGATTAGCTGAAATTAATTCTGTTAGTTCATTATCATAATTTATAAACCAATGTGAATTTAACGAATTGAAGTTTATTTGAAGTCCCAATGGCTCGAGATATTTGGATAAACCCGTTAATATGTCTTGGAAGTAAACTGATTTATTCTTATTCTTAACATTTAATGACTTCAAAATCTCTTTTTTAGTTGCTCCTATTTGATGGATGCTTTTCTTTCTACTTAACATATACATTAAAATTGAAATTTCGTTCATTTATTAGATAACCTCATATGTATAGAGTATTTGTATCTTTCTGGTATTTAACTTTCCCTAGCTGTAGAAGATGCAATAAGTATACGAATTGTTCATAAATTTCTATTTGATCTAGTTCATTATCGAACACATCTTCAAAAAAGCAAGGGAGTTTTTTGTTTATTTTTTCATAAAAGGCACTAATTTTTTCAGTAAATTTATACTTTGGAACCTCTAATAAAAATTGATCATTAGTACTCTCTCTAAACAAGTGTTCAATATTAAAATTCGTTATCCTTTCTTTAACATAACGATTAGAAGCGTAATCTAAAAATTTCATAGAAATTGGTTCGAAATGAAATACTTTTCTCCAACAACCGCGAAAAAGGTCAGATATTTGGTCCTCGCTGGGGTTAGTTTTCAAAAAATCTTCGAACTTTTTTTCTATATCTAACGAACTCAGCAAATTCTTTAACTCTTCAAATTTTTGGTTGAGCAATTCAAGCGCATTTCTATAGCTTTGCGAATAATTTTCGATGTTGTATATACTAATTGAGTCTCTAATTTCGCTAAAAATTGGATTGAGTTGTAGATCTAGTAAGTTAATCTTACCTGAGAGGACTTCGTCTTTTATAAGTGCGATCCTTTTATTAATTTTTTCAGATAAATCTAATTCCTCCACTTTCACCCTTCCTTAACGATCTTAGGATTAAAAATAGTCGACACATCCTTTTTTCCTACTCTAGCAACTCCGATTAACTTGTCTGCAAGTAGATATAGTGCGTTTGATGATTTTGGTAAGAATAATAGCATTTGAATAGAATTATTCTCAAGAGTTGATTTTATCATCTTATATGAAGCTTCTGAATTCCTATCATCTAAAAACATCCCAGCTTCGTCAAGCATTACAATAGGAGAACTTTTAATCTCTAAAAGTGATAAAATTAAACCAATAGATATCATGGATATCTGACCACCGCTTAATGCTTTGCATGATTTTAACTGATCCTTAGAAATCGCAGCTTTAATATCTATTCCTAAATCTTCAAATGTCCCTATTAATTCAAGCGTACAATAGGCTTTAATATCTGTAGACTTAAATTTATCATTAATTCTCGAATTTAGTTTCTTTAATACTAAATGAAATTTGTCGAAATAAGTGTCTTCCATTTTATTTTCAGTCTTTAATGCCGCTTTTATATCTATTTCTATTTCTCTCTGATTTTTTGTAATTTCTTTTAAACCCTTTAGAACTTGCTCTTTTTCAACCAAGATACTATCATCAATATCAAAATATTTCAAGAGATTTTTGTCAATATTCAATATATCTTGATTTATGTCTTGAATAGGTCGAAGTGTTATTACCTCCTCCTCAATTAACGGACCAATTTCAGAAATGACACGCTTTAAGTCATCCTCTTTGATCCCTAATTCACGTGAAATTGAAGCCTGTTTAAAAATCTCTTGTTCTAATCTTAAATTTTGTTGAATGTAAGATTTATCAATTTCCTTTTTTTCAATTAGGGTTATTTTTTTTTTTCCTTTTAACTCTGAGATGACATTGTTCACATTTAATAATTCTTCTTCAAGATTCTCCAATTCTATATAAATTCTAAAAGCTTTTTTATCTGACTTTTCGAACGCATCTTTTTTTGAATTATAGTTATCTTCGGATGACTTTAAATCGTTGGTATAGTAATTTAATTTCTCACTGATCTCTTTTAGAGATTCTAGATTTTCACTAAGTTTTTCTTCCCATTTTTTTAATTCATCGTTGTAATTATTTAGTTCACTGGGAATTTCCTTGATTCTTTTGTTCCAATCGAAGAATTCTGGGTCTTTCTGAGATTCTAAATCGTTGAGCTTTCTGGACACTTCGTTTAGGTTGTTATTAATTTCTTTATTGCGCTGCTCTAAGGAGTAAATCAGATTATATTGATGATTCTTCTTAGTAGTTAACCTTTCTTTTTGTTTAAAATTGAATAGAAGATCGGTAAATGATTCTTTTTTTCTGAGAATATCACTTTGGTGCTTATCGAGTTTAGTTAGTTCTACTTTTAATTCTAGAACTTTGTTGTTTAACGATTTGATTTCTTTTTCCAAGAAATTTGATTGCTCTTTTTGTGTTCCTGTGCTCAACAGTCCTTTTAGCCTTTTTACATGAGGACTTTCATAGGCATATCTATAAGATATAATTTGTTTCCCCTGTAATGTCACACATTTTCCCTTAAAACCACTTGTTCTGTAAATTTCTTTAGCAGACTGGTAGTCATCGACTACAATGCAGTTTTTGATTATTGAATAAATAACCTTTTGAATATCAGAGTCTCCGTTTATAATTTCAATCAATTCGACTAAATATCCAATTAATCCATTTGCAGCAATTTTTGGATATGCAGTAATGTTGCCTTTTTTTGGAATGTAAATGTTACAATAAGCGTTATATTTCTTTTTTAACCTCTCCATTAAGTTTAATGTATCCCAATCACTCGCAATAAAGCTATTTAGTAATCTTTCTCCCAAAACAGATTCAATTGCGTAGCTTAACTTATCATCATATTTTAAATATTCAATTATAGGCCCCTTAACCCGATCGGATAAATCTCGTTTTTTAATTTCTTCTTTGAGAATATTAATATTAGGAGAGAGTACAATTTTTCGTTCTCTTAACGCAGTTTGTATTCGTTTAAATTCACTTATTTTTTTTGACTTATTATATTCTATTTTTTCAATTTCAGCTCCAAAATTTAGTAATTCCACTGTTACTCTTTTAAGATTTATATCCAACTGTTTTAGTAGATCTTCCGTAGGATTTTCTAAAAACCATTTGTTATTAGATAATTTGTGGTCAATATCCTTCAAACTCTGAAATATATCGTTTATATCTTTTTTAACGTCTTCAATGTTATTTTCGTTTTCTTGGATGGTTCTTAGAATAGTTTCCCTCTGCTGCGATAATTTGTTGTACTTCTCTAAAAAGAGATCATTCTCTTTAATTTTCCTTGTTAAATCACTTTGCTCCTTGATAATACCATTAATCTTGGTTTTTATAAAACCTGTTTTTGTTTTTATTACATCGGTTTTCTCATCAACATTCTTTTTCTGATTTTCAATATTTTTTAAGATTCTTTTCTTTTCTGCTAGTTTTTCTGCTAATTTATCCAACTCACTTTTAGCACTAATTTTCTCTTTTTGCCATTTACTAATCTCGTTTATAAATTCCTGTTTCTTATACCCTAATACACCTAACTTTTCTGAAAAATTGCTAATTTTGGTATCAACATCAAGAATAGTCTTATCTTTTTCATTGATTAAATTTTGATATTTATCAATTTCTTTTCTTGTAATATCAATTTGGTTTTCGGTTTCACTGAGATTGACCTCTAATTCTTCAATTTCTTTTTGTAATTCGCCTTTATTTGCCCAAAGTAACTCGTCGGTGTATTTTTTTTTAATATCTAATAATTTATTTTTCTCCCTCAATCGTTTTAATTTTGGCGTCAACAGATCTAGGTTAATATTTAGAGCATTTTTTCTTGAAATTAAAGATTGAAATTCCGTGTTTAATGTCAATACACCTTTTTTTTGTTGGAGGATTTCATCTCTAAGGCCTTTTAATCCAATACCCTCTTCTAGAAATGAACAAAGTTCTATTGGTTTTAAATTCTTTATAGCATCAATTTTTCCTTGGCTTACGAACGCAAACTGATTATCAGGATTAATATCTAGCTTGGAGACTAGTTTTTGAACTTCAGTTACATGAGCTTTCTTGAATTCTTTGTCCTTATCAAATTGTATTTCAAAAAAAGGAGATTTCCCTTTTATTACAGTTCTTCGAATTTTAATAATCTCGGTATGATATTGAATATGAAGCTCTACCATAGCGTGTGCTTGGCTGTTTCTTATAAAATCAGACCACTTCTTATATCTCTCATCTCTTTCGTTACTACCTAAAGCGAATTTAATCGCTTGAAAAATTGAAGTCTTACCACTCCAATTCGGACCAATTATCAAAACAAAACGAGGGATTTCCTTATTTTTTTTAGTTGAAAAATCAACTTCATCCCGTTGGAAAGATAAAAAATTCTCTAATATAACCTTCCGTATATAGGTACCTCTCTCGGTTAATGATTTATCTGTGGTGTCAATAGTTTTTTTTTTACTAGAAATAGCCGTCTTTTCTCTCACCTACTTACTTAATACTCTCCAAACGCTCTCTTTAAATTATCGATACGTTTCTTCGCTTTTTCTAAATTAATTTGAGCCATATTAGGACTATCGTTAAAAATAAACGCATATTTTGACAATATTTTTCTCTCAATTTCTTCTAAATGCTCGTTCTTGTTTAATTTGTCAATTATCAGCACAAGCTCGGTATAATTTTTAGATGCTGCGTTTTCGTACAATTGATTGAGCATAAAATCTGTAAATCTTTCCTCTTTAATTTCAATGCTTAAGTTTTGAGTGTAAATATTTTTACTTTCTATATTTCTCCCGTTCATAGAATTTTTTTTAGAAAATTCATTATTTTTGTGAAAATGTGAATCTGAGTTTTCGATATTTCGTTCCGTCTCTGAGGTAGTAGGAATATACTCTCCTGATTCTATCAAATTAATTAAACCGTCTGTAATTTCATTACTCGACTCGTTTAGTTCAGAATTGAGAAAATGTTTAAATATTCCAATTTTTAATAGCTGTAATAGGTCTTTTGTCTCCCAATCTGCTGTATAATCTACTAATGTCTTAATATCGAACACTATTTTCGGATTTTTCTCAGAAAAAGCTCTAAATATCGTCTCCCTTTCTATCTTATCCAAAATTGGAACTTTGATAAAGAGATCAAATACATCAAAAATCAGTTGTGAACTTTTTTTGATTTCTTTCATAGTATTATTAATCCAGATTAAAACTAATCCATCTTTTATAAGACTTGTCCTATTCTTATAAGATACCATAAAAAGTTCTAAAATATTCTTCCCATTTAAGTTAATACTGGAAAATTTCTGTTGGTCTATTATCAATAATCCTTTAATTTTAGATTGTCCAGGATCGTGTTCATTTGGTCGAGAAATTTCGTTGTTTTTTGTTTCATTTTCTATATTTTTCAGCGTCCGTTCTATTATACTCTCTAAAATGTCAATAAAATTAGATATAAACTCGTCAGGAGCCTTAACGATTTCTTCATGATTCAGTTCGAAAAAATTTAAATAATAGTTTTTAGATATTAATTTTAAATAATCTACGATATCAGTTCCAGGATTTACCTTTATTAATATTGCACCTTTAGGGCGAATAAATTTAGCGTAACTCTGAATAACTGATTCCTCGTCATTAGTTAAGATAATTTTCAAATAATTTATTATATCGTTATATTTTTGACGATAAAAAATCTCCTCCCTATCAATATCCATTTCATTTGGTGTGATTAACCGATAAAATTTAGAAAATTTCAAATCGTTTGTTTTACCTTCCATTCAGAATGTCATCAATTTTTTATTTATAATTTTTAAACATTATTTTCAAGATAATTATCACATATATATTTAGCTATAGGTTATCCCCCGACAATATTACCTACATTTAAATCTCATTTATCAATCGTTTTACTTCATAATCAAAAAAGTATGTGAAGATCTTTAATATAAATAATGAGAGGCGATAATTTTATAAATGTGTAAGTAGATTGAAAAAAAAAAAAAGTTTGTATATTTAAATTTTATCAGGCATACAAAAATATCCCTTCTCTAATTGATACTTTGGGAACAATTCGCATCCAAAACAACTACAACCTTTGTTTTCAATTTCTGACATTGGTTTTTGAGATTTGCCTCTTGCACAAAAGAGCGCATGTGGTTCATACTCGTTGAGTTTGTTTGGTTTGAAAGAAGGGCAAGGACCACAGAATCTACGACATACTGCCATGGATTCTTCGGTATCTGGGACTGGTAGTGGCATTTTATTTTTCTTCTTTTCTTATTTAAAAGTTTTTTTAATATTTAGAAATATTATTAAAATGTCCTTTTTAGCTATTAAATTTAATATTTATAGATTATTAATTTTTAGATGTATTGATACTTCCTTGAGGTATTCAATACAAAAAATGGTTAGAATAAATTCATTCTAAATTTAAATTTTGATTAAAAGTTGTTAATTTATGCTTCAATTCTTCTTTAAATAGATGGTAGTAGGTGAACTTCTGCTTTTTGTATCCTTGAATTAACCCCGCAGCAACTAATTTTCTTAAATGGTGAGATATTGTTGATTGTGATTTATTCAATATAGTTTCTAACTCACAAACGCACCTATCTTGCTCTTTTAAAGCATTAATAATGATCAGCCGCTCTTTTGATGCAATCGCGGATGTGAATCTTTCAATGACATCTAAATTCTCATTCTCTTCTAATTTCTTTCCCAATTTTAGTAACTTATCGAAATCGGAGTTTGAATTTGAACAATTTTTGCAGGCACACAACATCTTCTTAATTTCTTGAGTTCTTTTTTGCTTCATATGGCGCTAATTTTTATATATATCTCTTGTATATGTATACTGAATAAATCGATAAATATAAATTTATAGGAATTAAAGCTCCATATTTACTCAAATCGATAACCTTAAATTTGAAGTATTATATTTTATCTCAAGCTTCCACCATAAATAACATGAATCTATGAGAAATTATGGATGAATCCTATAATCTAAGGGTTGGGGTAATTTCAGATGGAAAGTATGGTGAAAGAGCTTACGAGAATATCAAGAAAAGATTTAAGGCGTTTTGGATAACGGTTCCTGATATACCGCCTAATGTTATATTAGACGATGATGTAGAGATGAGTATCCCAGACTGTGATATGTATATTTCTTATGTTCGCCATCCTGATATAATAACTCAATTAGCAGAATTACAAAAACCATTAATCCTTGGTGTTTTACCTGGCTATGGTCTTTATGAGCAAACTAAGAGATTGAATTCCCATGTAATACACGCTCCTACAATGTGTTCTTTAGAAAATAATACTGGGATCTACGAGATAGATCTATTCACTCGTTTTTATGGCAATCCTAAATACAATACTATCATCAATCAAAGTGGTTTTGTCGAAGAAATTGAAGTAAAAAGGTCTTCTTTATGTGGCTCTTCTGAAGCGGGGGCTAGATTTTTAATTAACAAACATTTTAATGAAGAAAACCTTCAAAATTTTGCCTTAAGCGTCTGCCATGAATGTAGAGCCCCGAGGTTAGGAAAAACGTGCGATAAAGAAGTCGCCGGAATCATTCATTTAGTCTCTCTTTTTGATGGCATTTCAAACGAAATATACCTTAAACTAAACGATAATCTCAAACAATTTATTAACAGAATCAAAAATGATTATCAAACTAGAAAAGCAAATTCAAAACTTAATTGATCTTTATGGTTGAAGAAGATATTGAAAGTAAAGTAATAGATAAGTTAAATAAATCAGAAGAAGGAAAACAAGATTCAAGAAAGATTAACTACTTCGAAAAGCTCCTTCCTTTATGGGTGGTAATATGTATCATCATCGGTATAATTCTCTCCCAGATTATACCAGAGCTAAGTCAAGCGATAAATTCTTTACAAGTTGGAGGTATTTCTATTCCAATTGGGATTTGTCTATTTTTAATGATGTACCCCGCAATGTTAAATCTCCAAGCGTCAGAATTGAAAAAACTAGGTAGAAACCCAAAACCTATAATCCTAACGTTAATTTCTAATTGGATCGTAGCTCCCTTTGTGGGTTTGGCGATGGTTAATATATTTCTACCAGGTACAACGCCAGAAATAATTGAACTAAAAGTTGCGATAATTTTACTCTCGAGTTCCCCTTGCACGGCTATGGTTTTAGTTTGGGGATGGATGGCCAAGGGTAACCAAGAACAAAATGTAGTAAATACGAGCTTAAATACGATAACAATAATCTTTCTATACGTAGGGATGGTTTCTTTATTAACTGGTATTCAAAATATTCCCATTGATCCATGGTTATTACTAATCTCTTTAATATTCTTCATTGGTATACCATTACTACTGGGAATAGTAAGTAAGAAATTAATCATTACATCAAAAGGAATATCGTGGTTTAATAATAGCTACAAACCATTTGTTGGAAAGATTTCAATTGTTGCTTTATTGACGACTTTAGTTGTTTTATTTTCCCTAAACGGTGAGGTTCTTATAAATAATCCTGTTCGGTTGCTACAAATCTCAGTTCCACTCTTAGTAGGGTTTGTTATAGTGGTTGCTTACAATGTATTTATTACTAAAATCTTTAAAATGAAGTATAAAGAGGCGGTTATTACCGTAATTATTGGTTCATCAAGTCACTTTGAAATTGCCATTGCAACAGCTATCGCTATGTATGGAGTTGGTTCTATAGCAGCTTTAGGAACTACAATGGGCTTATTTTGGGAGGTACCTGTTATGCTTGCAATAGTATATTTTGGAAAATTCCTTGAGAAGCGAGGTTTCTGGAAATCTAATTCATAATAATAAAAAAATATTAAAAAATAAAATAGGATTGATATTAATGGCAGTAGTATATATGCGTAAACTAGAGCAGGAGCCTGATAGTTATGATTCTAAATTTACAGCACTTACGAAGGGTACAAATCTAGAAGTTAGAGAATGGATACTTGATAAAATTGGTACGTCTAAATCCATCCTAGAAGTTGGATGCGGAACTGGTAATCTCGCCTCTCAAATGGCGTTAAAGGGAAATGATGTTACAGCGATAGATATAAATTTTCAAATGATCAACTACGCCATGCAGAACTATCCTTCTGATTTAAAAGAAGGTTCGCTTTTATATCAAACTGGATCGTTTTCTAACATGCCAGTAGAAGCTAATTCCCAAGATTTGGTAGTTAGTACTTTTATGTTATCAGAACTTCGACCTTTTGAACAACAAATTTTTCTTAGAAATGCCTGGAAAATATTAAAATCAAATGGTAGCTTATTAATCGCAGCAGAATTTGTTCCAAATGGTTTTTGGAAACTGATCTTTAAAATAAAAAGATGGAAATATAAAAAGAAACTTAGGCGTCTTAAATTGCGAAGTACTTTTCTATTAAAATGGTTCTTCAACTATATTGAACCAATTGGATTCAAAATCAAAGCAAAAGAAGACTGGAAACACGGAACAATTCAAGCTCTCGAACTGATAAAGGATGATGATAAAGGAATCAATGCCCCGGGATATTATCAACCTAGCCCAAAACGATTCAAAGGGATAATATCACAGCTAAGAATATACCGCTGCATTTACACAGGTCAAATTGATCTCGTTCCAATAGATCCTGGTATTTACAAATCTGGTAATCCTACTGAATCCTCTCCTATAATAGTGACAGCTAACTATGAATTCACCTACATCAAAGTAATGAGAGATCTCAAGGGTATTGATGCATGGGTATTATGTGTTGATTCTAATGGGATCAATGTGTGGTGTGCTGCGAGAGGAAATGATTTTGGAAATAATCAACTAATCGAGGCGGTTGAAGCTACTGGTATTGAAAGGTTAACAGACAAAAAAACTTTTATTCTCCCACAATTATCTGCAGGAGGAGTAGCTACTCCAGAATTGCAGAAAAAATCTAAAAATTTTCCCTTTAGAGTTGTTTATGGGCCTGTTTGGTCTAAAGATATACCCGAGTTTCTTGAAAAACGCCCTGCTCGAAAACCCGATAGAATGAAACTTGCTAAATTCACCCTAAAACATCGATTTCGTGGTTTTATCACGCACACAACTTTTTTATTAAGAAAGATTTTCATGCTACCTCTTATAAGTTTATTCGTTGTGCTACTTATACTTAATGCTCTCAATATATCCGCTAAATTGTGGTGGGTTGGTGAATTATTACTTTGGATAATTACATCAAATTTCATTATAATTTTTGCATTTCCGATAGCAAATTTCACTCGTAGGTTCATTCTTAAGGGTATCTTCTTTGGAATTTTGAATGTTTTTATTTTGGGAATAATCTCTTATTTGCTTCATAATTCGATAATTTTCACACTTTGGAACATAAGTTTTTTCTTTTGGATTTCATTTTTTTCGACAATGTCTTTAAGTGGATATACGATGGCTACTAGTCCTAGTGAAATACAAGAGGAGTACCCCATTTTTAGTATTTTAAATAAAGTTTTATTAACAATAAGTTTGATTTCATTATTAATTGGAATCGTTTTTCTCTAATAAAAAATAATACAAAAAATTAAAAAGAAATTGAAATATAAGAGGTATGTAAAATGACTGAAGCAAAATTTAAAGCGAGTTTAGATAAATTATCTATAAAGGATTTTAAAATCTTTATAAAGGAAGATATATGCAATGGATGCGGTTTATGTGCAGAATTGTGTCCCTTTGGGCTTCCACAACAAATGGATTCCGGGAAATACGAAATTAATAACCCTAAACTATGTACTGAATGCAGTGCTTGTAAGAGGAATTGCCCCGTAAATGCGATCATTATGATGGAAAAGAAGGGATGCGGTTGTTTATGGAATGCGAGAGCAAATGCAAAAAATACCAAATCAGGAAATAAAGACATAAATAGTTGCGCTTGTGGTTCAGGAAAAGAAAGTGAAATAATATCAAATTGTTGTGGTTAAAACAATATCAAACTTTACTCTAATTTGGAATTATAAAACATTGATTTAAAAGGTGTTAAAAATGGAAAAAGAAGAATTAAAAATATCGGTTAGTAAAAACCAAAATGGTCAAATAAACTTAGAGAACTCATGCTGTGGTTCATCAAATTCTTGTTGTGAGGGTTCAACTTCAAAAGAATCGTCTACCACTCACGATATTAATTTGAAAGAGACAGTGAATATAGATCCGAATAAATTATCAGTAGATATATATGTTCCTTTAAATGCATGTGAATGCGTATGGTCTCAATTTATGAATCTTGTTTTCTCAGCGCTTGCTCCTTATATGAAATACATAAGGTTTGAAACAAAAGACTTAGATTCTGAGGAAGCTCGCAAGCTTAACTTAACGGGAAATTGTGTAATAGTTGATGGTAAAAAGAAATTTATAACCTCATTTGCCTTAAAAAAGGAATTACCTGAACTTCTAAAAGAAAAAGGTTTATTATAAACTTAAAAAATTAATTCTTTCTTATTACTAAAAGGTGATAACAAATTAAAAATATAAAATTAACAATTTTTGCCCCTGAAAAAGAACTCTCTAACGGAGTCGATTACAAAGTGTCAATAAAGGACGATGGAACAATTATCGAAGCATTGGGTGCTATAGATAAAGAATTATTTGATAATCCAGAAAAATCACTGTTTCCCATGTATAAAGGATTAATAAGAAGCTATCTCCAACTAATTTGGGATCCTCAGAATAATATAATATACGAAGATTGCGCCTCCAATGCTTATGGACCTAACAAAGAATTTATACCGCTTCAAGATGATGTCAATTTTAATCTCTATCCAGATAGCGATATAACTTTAATTGTTCACGCTGATTGATGAGCTGATAATATGAGAGAACGACTAGATTTTGGAACATTCAAGAGAGTTATCATGAATAAGTATGGAAAAGAACACGAAACTTTTGCTCATTATTTTAAGAAAAAATAAACTGAAAAGCAGGATGAGACCTCTCAACAAATCATAGTGAAAGGTTGACAAAGGGAATGCTTCCCTTATGCTTTATGCTACTACTATTGGATTTTGAAAAGTATTTTTTTATATTAGGTTAAAAGCTTTTTTACCGTTTTCTCTTTTCATTAATTTTGAAACGATAAATATGTTTTTATTTGAGAAACTTTAAATATATGTTTATCAGAAGTAGTAATAACTAATATAAATTTGACAATAAAAAAAATTTAACGAAAATAAAGTGATTAAAAATATGGAAAAAAACATGAAAAGGATTATTGCTATTGTACTAGTTGTTGTCATCGCTTCTGGAATTGGAGTTGGAGCATTTTTCTTTCTCTTAGCACCAGAGGCTGGAGATTATGTCTGGACTGCCAACGATGCTCCTGGAGCACCGGCTGGAATTAGTGCTGATCAAATAATTAAGATTGGATGCGCTGGGGATACAGGCGAAATTCAAGGAGACGCTAACTATGAAGGTGCTTGGTTCGCAGCAAAAACAATAAATGAAGCCGGCGGTGTTGATGTTAATGGCACGATCTATTATGTTGGGGTGGTAAAAGAAGACACAGACGAATCAAACCCTAATTTAGTTACATCCAGAGGAATTGCTGCTGCGGAAAGATTAGTCTATAATAAAAAAGTTTAATTTGGTATTGGTGGATTCAGGTCCGAAGCTCTTTTAGCCTATCAAGAGGTATTTATGGATAATGAAATTATTTTTATTGATACTGGTGCCGCAACCGATATATTCTGTTGGAACGTCAAAAACTTTTATGAAAGGTATAAATATTTTTTCAGATGGATGCCTATCAACTCGACTAGCTTAGGAGGAGAAATATTGATGACTATAGCTGGTTATATCATGACCCTGAACGCAACCTATCCAAATTTCGATATAAAACAGGTTGGAATTCTCGCAGAAGATTTAACATGGACTACTAGTTTAATTGCTGCCATAGTAAATAGTTTAAGTGCCCTAACTGGTGGTTGGGCGCAAGTTTTAACGCCTATAAGATACGACATTACCCTTAGTGCTACAGATATGAATACTCACTTACAAACTCTTGATGCTGCAGGATGTGACTTTTTAATTCCCGTTATTTCCGCACAAGGCGGAGTTTTAATGATGCAGCAATACGATCTATACAAATACCCATTTCAGGTATTTGGTATTGATGTTCAAGCCCAGCTAGATACCTATTGGGCAAGTAGTGGTAATACGGCTGCATACGAGACAGTAATGCAAACGTTACACAGGACTAACAAAACAGTGAATTCTATTGCGTTTTGGGACGCTTTTAGATTGCAATTTGGGCACGACCCACTTTATATTGCGTGTGGGGCATATGACGCCACAACTGCTCTTATCAATGCAATCAATGCGACTCAATCATTCGATGAGGATACTCTTATACTAGAAATGGAAAGCTGGACTAAGGCAAATCCTCAACCTGGTGTTAGTGGAGGAGGCGCTTGGTGGCCAGAGACTCATGATCTTGTTGAAGGTTATCCTTATGGATATACCTTATGGTGTCAATGGCGATCTGATGGTACTAAAGTAGTGATCCCAGCACCAAGATTTCACATTGCGTACGGAGGATTCATACCTGATCTTTATCCATCTTGGATGACAACAGGCGCTTATCA
>DATKTW010000068.1:0-4414 GCA_035530895.1 Candidatus Nanopelagicaceae bacterium | reverse complement strand
TCCAAAAGAGCAAAGTGAATTGCTTCTTGATATTGCCTTTGAAAGGGCATTTAAGTATTATCTCCAACACCTTCATAGAATGCAGAGATAATAACTCAATTTAAATTTTCTTAAATCCTCTTTTTGTCTAGAATTTGAATTAAATTTACGAGGTTGTCTTCTAACTTGTAAAATTTTATCCTATCGTATGCTTCTTCTATGTCTTTTAAAGTTGATATATGATGAGAATCACAACCAATTGAAACTAATATATTTCTATCTTTCAAGCGTTCAAAAAAAGAGCGATTTTTCTGAGAATAAAATTGTGGATAGCTTGAATTAAATTCAAAAAAGATTTGGTTCTGTGTTAAAAAATCAATAAGAATATTCATACCATTAATAGCGAAAAACGAAGGATCAAAATGCGCAAGACCTATTAAAGGAAAATTCTTAGAGTTTTTAGTTTTACTTTTCCAATAGTTAATGATTTTCTTAATAAACGATATGCCTTCAATGTTTTCTAAATATTCAAATAAAATTAAATCAAATCGAGTAGGTGAGATATTATTGATAATGAACTTCTCTGTACTACTTAAGTCAATTTCTATTCCCTTAAAAAGAGCCATTTGCCTTTCTTCTTCAAGAAGATATTCTTGAAATTGAGAAATTTCCTCTAAATACATTTCAATTTTATCGAGACTGTTAAGATTAGGAATTATATCAGCTTTCCAAGAATTAGTAAAGTGATCCGTGATACATATATAATCTAAACCCTTATCAAGGGCAGATGTAACTATTTGAGATATGTTATTTTTTCCATCAGAGTATATAGAATGAATATGTAGATTTAACTCGGGTAATTCCATTTTCTTAAAACAATATCAGACCATTTTATAAAAATTATAATTCTCAGCGGATTAAATTCCAAGCGATTTTATTTCTTTATTCCGGAACCATAACAGCATGCCACATATGATAAGAGTTAAACCAAAAATAAATAAGATTGAAGTAAAAAGCGTTGATCCCGCCAAACTAGGAATATAGGAAACACTAGGTCCTAAATTGAGAATAATGTCTTGGATAGCAACGCTTTGATTTAATAACAGAAAAACGATTATTAGTATCACGCCACCAGCGCTAAGTTGTAAAAGAGCTATCAGTAAATTTATGTAATGTATAATTTTAGATCTTTTTTTACCCAAATCAATAATCTGAGCACTGCCAATATTAATTGCGACTTTTTCCTTATCTACAAATTTGACATAATAATAAGCCAATTCTCTTAAAGGCAATAAATCAAAAAATACTGTAATAATTACGACCACACACAAAGATATTAATATTCTATTAATAAATATTAACTCTGGAAAAACAACTGAAAAATTGTTAATAACCCATATAAAAACACTTGTAGTGATTGAAAAGATAAATTTTACTCCTGTTAGCGTCAAATTAATTGACGGTTTGTCACTTATCACCAACAAATGGTAAGTAAAACCAATAATTAAGATGATTAACCCTAAGATCAACGCTTCCAAAGAAATTATTATGCCCAGTACAACTGCAAAAGCTAGGAAGCATGCAAAAATAAAAATTGGTAATACAGGATAGAATGGAGCCTTAAAAGGACGATCTAGTTCCTTTCTTTTACGTCTTAGTTTTACAGCAGCATAATTTACGAATGCAAGTGCAAAGAAATAGATGAAATTAGTAATTTCAGCAGTAAATCCAATACCCGCAAAAATCGTGAAAAGGAGAATCAAAAACACAGTTATGATTAATCCAAAAACTGGCATATCTGATTTTGTCTTTTTTTCTCTAATTTTTTCATGAACAAATCGATCTCTTGCTAAAGCGGTAATAACACTAACAGCAGATCCTAATGCCGCATTTATAGCTATTAATGTTGATATAATAGCAGCTAGAACCATGCTAAAAAACCCAAACGGTCCAATTGCGCTCTCAAATACATCTGCTAACAACACAGGATTCCCACTTAGATTAGTAGGATTATCTCCAAGATTTATTAACACGACGAATGTAATTGAGATGTATATGCCAATTGTTATTAAAATAGCAAATATAATAGTTTTAGGAATATTTTTTGAAGGATTTTTTAATTCTGGATTGAGATACGCTAAATTTGAAGTTATTGATGTAAAGAATATAAATAATAATAAAAAAGCAGGTAAAATACCCTCAAATTTTATTTGGGGCAATATAAATGTTGGATTGGTATTTGGTGCCATAATTAATCCTGAAACAATAAAGAATACGAACAACGCGATTAAAACAAATGTGAATAATAATAATGTCCTAGTCGCTATTCTCTGTGTTCTAAAAATAACTAAACTTGTTAGTAGTATTGGTAAAATTGATATTAAAGTTAGAACTATATTAGAAATCGGTATGTTAAATTTATCAAAAACTTCATTAAACACTATAGCAAAAGTTTGAGCGGAAAATGCACATGTAGCAACATTTGCAATCCATAAAAAGAAGCCAATTATAAAAGCTAATAACCCCCCTATTCCTTCTTTTCCAAAGTTATACGCACCACCCGCAATAGGTAAACTCGTTGAGAGTTCAGCATAATTCAACCCTGTGAAGAATATTAAAATTCCACCCAAGAGTAAGCTTAAAAGTAAACCCGATCCAGCAATTTCAATCCCCAATCCTAACAATACGAAAATGGAACCACCAATTCCACATCCTATACCATATAGGACCCCTTGGGATAATTTTAGCGTTCTTTGAGGCAGAGCTTCCTTGGGTTTGGTTTCGCTCAATTTTCTTTTTGGAATTTATTATTTTATAATTAATTGATTTTATTACCAATAAAACATCCAATTAGGATTTCTCCAAATGAAAGATTCCACTAACAACTAAGAAGACTCCCGATATTATAAGTATGATAAAAAGCAATATTTCAATATCTGTGAAATTTAATATTCCCGAAAGACCAAGAAGTACTAAAATTATTATAAGAATTCCTACACCAATAAGAATCCCACCAAAAAATTTTGACAATCTGTAAACCAATGAGAGGAACTCTAAACGATGAATTCTACTTTCTTTGTCTCGAATTTCTTCCTCTTGAGTATCGAGCTCTAGTTTTAACTTTTGAAGAAGTTGTTTAGCATCATTTGTACTTTGTTCTATTACTTCCTTAGATTTTGCAAGTTTTTCATGCTCTTCCTTCATATAATTTAATTTTTCGTTGAGAGAATCCATTCTTTCCTCTCTTTCAACATACTCTAGACTAGAAGTTTCAATATTTTTTTTGAGATCTTCTAATCTTGTCTCATTAGCTTTTATTAGGTTTTCTTTACTTAATATCTGTTCTTCAATAGACGCTATTATTTCATTATGCCGTTGAATTTTTAATTCAACATCAATTAATAGCTCTTGTTTTTCAGAGAGTTGAATTTTGTATTTTGCAATTAGTTCTTCGTACGTTTCTCTTTGCTTTTCCATTTCAGGAAAACCATCTTTATAATCCTCTATGTTTTTCTCTATAATTTTAATGCGAGTTTCGTTTTTCTCAATTTGCTCGGATAAAAGCTTTTTCTCTTCTTCTTTAGCTTCAATTTCGTTGTTTGTGTGATCTAATTCAAACTTATTTTTAACAATTGAAACTTTAAGAGTCTCATTTTCAGCCGTAAGACTCTTGATTTTTTTCTCTAGAGCTTCCGCAGTTTCTCCAAACCTCTCAAGTAAAGACTCTTTCTCTTGAATTTCTTGATTTAATTTGGTAAGTTTAGCGCGAAATTCTTCTTGATTAGAAACTTTCTCTTTAACGCTGTCTGTAAGGACAATTAAGTCGACCTGTCTGGTCTCAAATGTATTTACTAATTGCTCGTTATTCTTTAAGAGTTCCTTATACTCTTCCTCTAGAGTATCCTTACTTTCATTAATTATTTCAAAACGTTCCTCTAAATTTTTCATATCTTCATTTTTTTTATTGTATTTCTCTTCAAGCGCTTTAATGGTCTCCTCAATCGCAGTTAAGTAATCCTCCTTATCATCAATTTTAGCTTGAATCGACTCTAACTTTACTTGTGACTCTCGAATTTCTTCGCTTAATTTCTCATGTTTCTTCTCCTTTTTCTCCGGTTCAATATCACCATTTTTTATAGTATCAGAAATGTCTTCAATGCTATCTTCAAAAGTTCTAAGTTTTTTATCAATGAGATCTCTGGAATTTTTAGCTTTTGATAGGAATTCTTTGTCTACTTTTTCAATTTCCTTTTCAGACTTATCTTCTGCTTTTTCCGTTTCGTCTTCGATCTCGTCAGTCATATTATAGTTTTATTTTAAGATTTTTTAGAATATCATTTAATAAAAGAAGAATTGGGAATCTATAATTTAATATTTATTACAATACAAAAAATTGGGTTTCTTTTGTTTAACAAAATGTTGATACAAATAAATA
>DATKTW010000067.1:0-21576 GCA_035530895.1 Candidatus Nanopelagicaceae bacterium | reverse complement strand
TGAAGTGTCAAATGAGTTGATAAATCAAAAAAGAGAACTACTTGAAAATATACAAAAAATCGAAAAATGCTTTAATGAATGTCTATCATATTCTGGTGATGAGAAAATGAAGGAAGAATTTTTAAAGAATTTAGATAACATTTATAAAAAAACCGGGAAGGATTATATCAATGTAATTAGAAATTTAACTGAATATGATGTAAAAGTCGGAACTTCTTGGCTTCTAAGTATAGTTGAAAATACACGAAATACCATATTGAAGTATCTTCCATCGTTTATTTAGAAATTGTCTTTTCATTTAATGTCTACTATAAATACTATTATAGGAGCTTATAGTTTAGTGGTAATAAATATCCCTATTAATTAATTCTTTAATATTAATTAATTCTTTATTATTACAACCTATTTAATGGTATAAAAAAGGAGATTAATCCCTTTTTGATTTAGAATTTTTAAAATATATGTCCTAAGTCTTTTAATTTTTTTAAAACATCTTCTACTTTATTATGCTGAAAAAACTTTTTTGCTTCTGAATAATGCTGAATTCCTAACGGACCTAAAATCTCTTTTATTCTTTTATTTAAAGTATCTTTAGTTTTAAACGGATATTTTTTTATTATATCTTTTTGAATTTTTGATTTTTTTATGTCTATTAAAAACTGTCTTTTGTCTTTTATTTCTATCCTTGTAACTTCACGAGCTTTTTCTGAGGCTTTAGCTAACCTCGCTCGTAATTTTGGATCATTTTTATAAGCTTCTTTTCTAGCTTCACAATATTTTTTTTTATATCCTGGTTTGTTCCATACTTTTATAGAGACTTCGCTCTTTTTTTTTTCCCCACTTGGTTTGTTCCATACATCGCTTAGTTTTTTCTTCTGATTTTCTCTATATCCAGGTCTGTCCCATTTATCAGATTGTATTTTACTCTGCATATCCCTATATCCAGGTCTGTTCCATACATTGCTTTGTGTTTTACTCTGCATATCCCTATATCCAAGTCTGTCCCATACCTCGCTTTGTTTTTTCTTCTGATTTTCTCTATATCCGGGTCTGTCCCATTTATCGGATTGTATTTTACTCTGCATATCTCTATATCCAGATTTGTCCCATACCTCACTCTGTATTTTACTCTGCATATCTCTATATCCAGGTCTGTCCCATACCTCACTCTGTGCTTTCCCGATTTTTTCCCGTGTTATTGGATTATGCTTTCCGCCCTCACCACCTCTTTTTAAATTATAACCATTTGGAGCAATCGAATTATACAGATCTATAATATAGTAATCTTCTTTATCATTTAACTCGGATTTATTGTAAGCGATATCGATTAACTTAAGATCCCATACTTTTTTGTCATATTTAAGAATCGAGTTAAAAATATATCTACTTACTATTATTTGTGTAGGTTTCCCGTTTCTTTTTCTTTCTAAACTCCTTGCAGAATTTAAAATGTCATTCCATTCTATTTCTATGGTTCGTGTAGTCTGTCCGACATATTTTTTTTCTGTACATGTGTTTGTGCTTACATAAATGAAACCGTAGAGATTATTAATTTTTTCTAAAAATTCTGTTTCTATATACGCCAGTCTTTGATTTGAAAACGACTCCTTTACGATATTATATATGATAGGAGGAATTTCTTTAAGTTGGTGAATGTTCAAACAATATAATAAATTAGTTTCATTCTTTAGATGTAGGAAAATATCTTTAATCAATAATAATAAAAAATCCCCATCTTCACATATATTGGAAAAAGAATCAATTATTTTTTCCTTATTCTTGTCCATGAAATGATGAATTCCAGCAGAAATTTGGAGTTTCCTAGAGCTCAAATCATTGACTGAAATAAAAACTTCATGATCGTCATAATCTTCATCTGTCATACTTTTCTCCTTTCTTCTCTTTTTCCTTTCGGTCTTTTTTTTTTTTAAACTCTTTCCATATTAGTATTAATTATTAGATATATTTAAAAAAAAAAAGTGAGGTAATGATTTCTAATTTTAAATTTTAAAACTTTAATGAATGTCTATCTTATTCTGGTGACGAGAAAAAGAGAGATGACTTTCTAAAGAATCTAGATAACAGTTATAAAAAAATCGGCAAGAGTTATATCAATGTATTAAAAAATTTAAGTGAACATAATTTAAAAGTTGGGACTTCTTGGCTTCTAAGTATAGTTGAAAATACACGAAATACGATATTGAAGTATCTTCCATCTTTTATTTAAAAATTGGCTTTTCATTTAATACTAGAGTTAATTCAGTCACAGGAGCTTATACTTCAATGGTTGGAAATGGCCCTCCTAATTAATTACTTATTATGACAGCTCAATTGAGGGCATTACAAGGAAAAATAATCCTTTTTATTCACTACTTTTTCTCCTTATTTTTATTACATTTTAAATATGGTTAAAATAGCAATAATAGGAAGAATTTTAAATGTTGATAAGAATAATGAATATCTTTAATGAACGGTCACAGTCTTACTAAGATTTAATGGTTTATCGGGGTCAAGATCATGAGCTAAGGCAGCATAATAGGCTAATAATTGTAAGGCAGGCATGAAAGTAATTGGACTGAATAGATTATGATATTTATCAGCGGGTTGAGGGATTCGAATTGTTATGTCACTTAATTTTGTTATTTTTACATCGCTTTCCACAACGACGGAAATAATTCTTCCTCCTCTAGATTTGAACTCCATTACGTTCCCAACTAATCTATTATATGTCTCGTCAGGTGGAGCAATAAAAATTATAGGAAATCCTTCTCTTACTAAAGAAATTGGCCCATGTTTAGCAGAAGCTGCTGAGTAACCTTCGATAAACCGACAAGCAACTTCTTTCAATTTTAATCCTCCTTCTTTGGCAGTTGCGATTGAAATACCTCTTGCTAGAAAGAAATAATTCAAATTTTTTTCTAAATGGTTTACGATATATTTAATTAAATCAACATTTTTTTTAAGGAATTTTTCAATGATATTAGGAATTCCAGTTAAAGCATCGTAGTATTTTATTATATCTTCATCAGATATTATTTTTCTAATTTTTGCGATCGAAACTGCTATCAAAGCAAGAGCAAGAACTTGCGTGCTATATGTTTTTGTAGCTGCAACACCAATCTCAGGTCCCGCATTTGTTACGATCACGTGATCGGAATATCTAGTAATTGATGAGCCTACAACATTAGTAATCGTTAAGATTTTAACAGATTCTGTTTTTTTTGCCCATCTAATCGCTTCAATCGTGTCAATCGTTTCACCTGATTGTGAGATTGCAATAATTACGGAATTATTTTGTAAACTACCTTTTAGTTGAGTCTCAAATTCAGAGCATTCTATATCTTGAATGTTTTTACCAAGAAATCTAGAAATTATAAATTTTCCTGCTAGTGCTGCGTGATAAGATGTACCCGCTGCAGTGATATATATATCATCTGCTGATAATAATACGTTTGCAAACTTACTTAATAGTTGCTCTGAAATTTTCATAGTAAGCCTTAAAGCATCTGGTTCTTCGTAGATTTCTTTTAGCATAAAATGTTCATAACCTCCCTTTTCTGCAGCATCAATATTCCATTCAATATTTTGTATTTTTTTTTTAATCAATTCATTATTGTTTTTAAGATCAAAAAATTCTACTTCTCCTGCTTTCAAAACAGCAAGTTCGTCATCTTCCATTATATAACATTTTTTTGTATAAGGTAAAAAAGCAGGAATATCTGAAGAACAATAAGTAGTTTTTCCTTCTTCTATTCCAATTATTAAAGGAGATTCTTTTCGAGCAACTATAATTAAGTCAGGATAATTAATCTGACAGACTGCAATTGCATATGATCCCTCGCATTTTTTTAATGCGTTTATAGTAGCAACCTTAAGATTGTTACCTTTTTTCATAAAGTCTTCAATTAAATGGGGAATAACTTCAGAATCAGTCTCAGATTTAAATGTGTGTCCTATAGAAGTGAGTTCATTTCGTAATTCTAAAAAATTCTCTATTATCCCATTATGTACAACTGCAATCTTGTTTAAACAATCTAAATGTGGATGGCTATTTTGTTTAGTAGGTGCTCCATGAGTAGCCCATCTTGTATGGGCTAACGCAAGTTTTGAACCACTAGGAAACTCATCTAATTTGATTTTTTTATGGATGTCATCAATTTTTCCAGCTTCTTTTTTAATAAATAGTTTTGAATTATAGAGTGAAACAATACCACATGAATCATAACCACGGTATTCTAAACGTTTTATTCCTTCGAAGGCAACTTTTCCTACAGAGATTTCTTGATTCTTTGTAACTATTCCAAAAATGCCACACATTTAAAAATAGAAAAGATTAAGAAATTTAAATAATTTTGCCCGATGGAAGATATAAAAAATGTAATTTCTAAAGTTTGCATAATTAAATTCTTAATAAAGAGAACTTTTTTTATTATAAAATATATTTAAAGGAATTATTTATGACGATTAAAGTAATTGTAACAGATAATTTTGAACAATTAAGTAAGGTTGCGGCAGAAATCGTAAAAGATCATATTATCCAAGGATTACAAGACAAGGATGAATATGTTTTAGGGCTTGCAACAGGAAATTCACCCACGGGTCTTTATAAAGAACTTGCCCAAATGGCAAACGCTAAAAAATTCGACAGCAATAGGGTTCGCAGTTTTAATCTCGATGAATATATTGGTCTTCCGGGAGAAAATGCTCAACAACGCACGATACATCCACAAAGTTATTGTTACTTTATGATTAAAGAATTCTTTGGGCTTCTTAACAATAAATTTATTGAAACAACGTTACCTTATGCTTGTTTAATTGATCAAAAAAACCTTATGCAAGAACTATCATCCTATCCTGAAGATTGGACCGAATTAGGAACTGATTCAGGAAAATCAATTATCATTAAAGATAACGCGTCTTCTGAATACTTAAATTGGATTCGTGAAACAATTTTAGATGGATATGCCCAAAAAATTGAAAAATCTGGCGGTATTGATTTACAAGTTATAGGAGTTGGTGGACGTGGCCATGTTGCATTCCATGAATCAGGAATTCCCTTTGAAGGAAGTAAAGTCATGTTAATAAAACTTGATAAAAATACAGTAACTAATGCAGTAATCGATGGACAATTTACCTCAGAAAATGAATGTCCTCGTTATGCTGTCAGTATGGGTGCTGAGCTAGTATATAAGGCGAAAACAGTGGTGTTATTAGCTAACGGAGAGCGAAAAACTAAATCTGTAACTGAATCATTACTAAATGTGCCTACTCCAGATGTTCCAATATCTTATGGTCAGATATATTCGGAAAAAGTTGGCAATTTAATTTATATTTTGGATAAAATTGCTGGTCGAGAACTCCTTGCTAATAAAACTAAGCTTGAACAAAAAGGAATGGAAATAGAAATTAGAAACAGTTAACTTCAAATAAAAAAATAAATGTTCACAAAAGCTTTATATTAAATTTAATTTTTTCATTTTTTCTTCTGCTATTTTATTCATTTCAATTGATTGATTTATATCGACACTAGATTCACCAGAAATTCTTAAATATGGACCTGTTCCTGAACGTCTTATTAAAATCCATCCATTATCGTAATCGAATCTACAACCGTCCATTTTATTAATAGATTTTAATTTTTTTCCCATAGAATCGAAGCTCTCTTTCATCTCAGTAATAATTTTTTGGCTTATTTCATCAGTAAAGGGAATATCTTTTATAAGCTGAAATTGCTGACGGTAATAGGGATATTGTGGAATTTCTTTCAATAATTCTATTAATGTTTTTCCTGTTTTGACCATCATTTGTAATACTATTCCGATTGTGACTATTGATTCTGGTCCTAAATGGAAGCTGGGCCAAATATAAGTACCTGAGGTTTCTCCACCCAAAAATCCCCCATTCTCATGTAAAGCTTGAGCTACTTGGATATCTCCGACTTCAGTTCTTAATATCTCGCAACCTAGTGGTTGTAACACATCCTCAACTAAACTAGATGAGTTTATAGGAGTAGATACTTTCATATCGTTCATAGAAATGTTATTTCTATTATTTCGTATATAATATTTTGCCAAGAGCGCTAATAACCTAATTGGATCGACAATTTCACCAGTTTCATCTAAAAAAATAACTCTATCAGCATCCCCATCTAGCGCTATTCCAATATCTTCTTGTGCTGATATTTTCAAAAATTTGGAAATTTGAATTAAATTTTTTTCACTAGGTTCTGAATTTCTTCCAGGGAATTTACCATCCATTTGTGCATTGATTGTAATAATATTTACATTATACTCACTTAATAGTCTTGGGACGATTTCACATCCCGCTCCGTTTCCGGGGTCAACTATAACATTAAGGTTACTCCCATCAAATAGTATACGATTCATTATATCTGAAATATGTTTATCGTTAATATCATTAACCGGAGTAACTTTTCCAATTTGATCCCACTTGATATCAAGAAAACACTTCTCGTCATATATTCGCGATATTTCTTCTTCTTGCTCGTGGGAATAACCTATACCTGAAGGATTCCAAAATTTTAATCCAATATATTCGGGGGTATTATGAGATGCGGTAATCATAACTCCAGCATTCGCATCTAAAAATCGTAGAGACATTGCTAATGTGGGTGTGGTTACAATTCCTAATGTTTTCACATTACATCCCGTACATAAAATCCCAGAAATTAATGAATATTCTATTGGTAAAGCAGAAGTTCTAATATCCTTCCCGATAACTACGACACCTTCGCCTTTTAAATATGTTCCCAACGCCAATCCCACATCTAAAGCCATTTGCGGCGTAAACATGAGCTCTGTCGTGCTATAATTTTGGAACACCATTCTTATGCCTGAAGTACCAAATATATGTGATGTCATATTTTTCATCTTTACCTTAAAAATTATCTTATATATATAGATTATTTTTTAATTTTAAATTTTATGAAGTAATATTTTCAAATTTTAAGTATCCATTCAAATTCAAATTCAAATGGTTATATCTTAATTTTTATAGAGGGATTTTTATTACGAGTTAAAATTATAGACCTAATATTAAAAATATTAAGAAAGTATTATTATTTTAAATTATAGCTTGATAATTTTCATACTTAAACATAACCACCCAATTAAATAATTAATAATCTGCAAATATTTTCATTTTACTGCAATTTATAATAAAAAAGTATTAATTCTTATTCTCCTAATATTTTATTAAGAATTGTGATTCTATCAATAATTTTAACTTAATGTAAATTTTCGGTGTTTTTTGATGATATTTCAAGGGTTGTTGAACATTTCTAGCTTATACTTAGACAATGAGGATTCTCTGTTTAACAGACTAGACCAATTTTTTCATGAAAAGATTATTGTTTTCATCGAAACAAAAGGATTAAGTATCGATGATCTAGATAATTCATTTCCTAAACTTTCAGAAATGATCAAAACTGAATTACTGAAAATGGGATTTGAAGGAGAAGAATTAGAGAACGCCTTTTTGGATCCTTTTATTAACCTTAATCAAACTGAAATTGGAACTTTTTCTTCAATTCATCGATTATATGATCTAAAATTAGCTCCAATAATTTACGAGGTTTTTTTAGAGAAAATTATTGATTATTTAGTCGACATTAATGATGTGAACCAATTTATGCTAAATTTGAAGTCAGCTAACTTCTTGAGCTTAGAATTTATCGTAGAATTAAGAAACTTAAAAGATTTAATAAATAAATATCCCGAAAAGAAAGAGCATTTAAAAAAGTATCTTCAAATACAAGATAAGCTTGAAAAGAAATTAGAAATAAATAAAAAAAATATTGAGCTTTTGGAGGAACTATTAGATCCAAAAGAAAAATTACAACTCCTCTACTTAATCTATCGACTCATTAGCTTTTTCCACTTAGAAAAAAAATTTGATTTCAATAACATAAAAAACTACCTTTCGAACAATTTGGATGAATGGCTAATTACAATACCCTTAGTTACATTGAGAAATCCAGATCTTTATTATTGTGGGTTGTACTTAGCGGATCAGTTAAAATTAAAATTAGATAAAAAAAAGGTTAAAGATTTTTTATTGAATTTGTACGAAGAAGGGATCGACGAATTTGAAGCCCCTTTAATGCAAGCTACTGATGGAGTATATTATCTTTTAAAATCGACGCAATATATGAAGCTCTGGCTTACAAATGAACAGCTTTATAAGTTAATTGAGACAGATCCAAGATTCCTTGAATCTACATATTTAAAAACCCTAGAAACGTCCCAGTTAGTTGTAATTTTGAAAATTTATAGCTTTACTCATGCAAGAAATGTCGATGAAAATATATATGCAATCTTAGAAGAATTGGAGCAACGGATAACTCCTGAGGGAATTAAACAATTTAGAGACGGTTTTGTATCATCAGAAGCGACATATTATGTCGTATTTTCTTACTATATGAGAAATACATTAGAGAAACTGAAAGAATTCGGTTTATTGGAGACTATTATGTCAAGAATCTATAGAAACTTAGAACTTCTTGAATTCTCGGAAGATACCAATTTTGATCTAATATCTGAACTAATTTACTCATTTGAAAATTTAAAATTATTTAATTGCATTGAAACGCGAGAAATGATTCTTAAAATGGCTGAATATTTATTTCCTCCTGAAGTTGTCGAGAAATTATCATCAAGTTCTGAATTATTAAGGACTCAAACAAGATTCAGACACTTGAAAGTTAATCGAATTACTGGAGAAACTTATTATTAAAAAATAGTATCAATGCTCATTAGGATAAGAATTGAAAATTTCTGTTTTTTGAAAGTAGAAATTTTAATTTATCTCTTTTCATTTATTTAGATAATAAAACTAGAATGGGTTTAATGATTACATGAAGTTAGACGAATTCGAATTGATTTATAAGAAAGATCGTAAAGAGATTAAAAATAAGGGGAAGTTAGAATCTAAGTTAAAAGAAATAATAGGTAAAAAGAATGTTTCTACCGAACCTATTGATATCTTTGCTTATACTAAAGATTCTACAATGATTGGATATAATTGGATATTAGAAGGAAAGATTGCTGGTCTTGCTGATTTCATTACATGGCCAAAAAGCAAAAATCAAATTACTAAAATCTTACAATTGGCAAATTCGGAAGGAATTCCAGTCATACCTTACGCTGAAGGCTCTGGAGTAGTAGGAGGCGCTATTCCTATTCGGGGTGGAATTATTATTGACATGAAGAAGTTCAATCAGATCCTCAAAATAAATGAAAAAGATCTGACAGTAACAGTTCAATCTGGAATAAACGGTATGAATTTAGAACGTACTTTAAATAATAAAGGATATACTTGTGGGAATATACCTCAATCTGTTCAGATGTCTTCTGTGGGGGGATGGACTGCGCATAAAGCAGCAGGGCAGTTCTCTACGAAATATGGTAAAATCGAAGACATCATATTAGGAATGGAAATAGTTCTCCCTCAAGGAGAAATAATTAATTTTAACTCTGTTGTTAGGAAATCAACTGGTCCTCAATTAGATAAGTTATTTATAGGGAATGAGGGAACTTTAGGGATAGTGACTGAAGTTACTCTAAGAATTTGGCCCTATCCAGAGAAACGAGCATTAATATCGTATGCATTTCCAACCATTGAAGATTCTTTAGATGCGGTCAGACTAATTTTGCGAGAACACATTTTTCCTACTGTTGTAAGGATTTATGATAAAGATGAAACTAAAAGGCATTTTTTACATGTAGAAAAAGCTAATGATAAAGTTATGGTTGTTTTTGTATGTGAAGGTAATGAACGACTTGTCGATCTTGAAGAAAAAATTACAAGAGAAAAATGTGAACAGAATTCTGGAGTTGACTGTGGGGTTCATCCAGTTGAACATTGGTTTGAAACTAGATTTCGAGTTACTGAGACAAGCACAACTCCAAAAATGCAGATTACTTTTGATACAATTGAAGTAGCTTCTTCATGGGAAAACGCAGCTAAAATGTATCATCATGTATTAGATTCCGTTAAAAAGGTTAAAGGAGTCATATTATTTACTGCACATGTTTCGCATTTCTACCCAAATGGAGTGGGAATGTACTTTTCGTTTGGAGGAGTTGAAACTGGAGAAGATACTAAATTCGATTTTTATCAAAAGGTTTGGAATGCAACAATGGAAGCAGTTGTGGCTTCTGGTGGATCGATAGCTCACCATCATGGTATTGGAATAAATCGAGCAAGATGGATGGGAGTAGAATGGGGTAAAAGCATGAAAATCATGAAACAATTCAAGAAGATTTTAGATCCTCGAAACATCCTAAATCCCGGTAAAGTTTACGAAAATATTTGGAAGGAGGGTATTGATTAGATGCAAGAATTCTTTGATAAATATAGATGGTTCATTGAAGAACTTAACAAGGTTGAGAAAGAAGTAAAGAGAAAAGTTATAAAAAATATAAGTCGGTTAAAAAAGGATTTCTTTCCGGAAGGAGATTATAAAGCAGACATTGATAACTTGATAAATTGTGCCCTTTGCCCAAATCTGTGTCGGTTTGATTGTGGAACGTTACAAGCAGCACAAAAAGAATCAATGAGCCCTAGTTATAAGGCAAGAATTGGGTATTACCTTTCGATTGGAAAGATAGACCCAACAAAAGAAGAAAATAAGCCATTCATAGATCTTATGTACAAGTGCAGTAATGAAGAAAATTGTAAAGTATGGTGTCCTTTTGAATTCTCAGTAGTTTCTCTCTTGGAAACTGTTAGAGATGACTTGAATGATAAAGGTTTAATGCCGGAGTATTGTAAAGAACAAATTGATAAATTACATAAATCAAATACTATCGAGGAATACAACATATATGAAACTTATAAAGAAAATGGGATAGAGAATATCGAATCTGATGGTAATGATGATGTGTTTTATTACATTGGATGTGAATCAATGAAATTCCCAGAAGTTATAAAAGCTAATATAAATATATTGAAGAAAGCAGGAATTAAATTCTCGACTAATCTTGACAGTAAAGTTTGTTGTGGAGGTCCTTCATTTAATATAAGAGATCTTACCACAGCAAAAGATTTTGCTGAAAAAAATAAGAGCTTAATTGAATCAACGGGTGCTGAAATTATTGTCTCAGACTGCCCTGGATGTGTATTGACGCTTACTAAAAGATATGAAAGTGTTGGTATAAAAATTGATAAAAAAATAATTCACATTGTCGAATATATTAAAAAATTGTTAGACAAAGGAAAAATCGAGCCAACAAAAAATATACAGGATGATTTGAAAAAAGTAACGATTCACGATCCCTGCCTTATAGCTAGAAATATGAACGATACTTCATCTATTAGAGACATTCTCGGTAAGATTCCAGGTCTGGAATTGGTAGAACCAACATATAATAAAGAATACGTACATTGTTGTGGTTGGAGTGGTACAGCTCATTGGGCCGATAAAGATTTAGCTATTAAAGAAGCAACGATACGGGTTAGTGAATTAAAGGAAACGGGTGCGAATGTTTTTATCTCAGCTTGTCCATTGTGTGAACTGGGTTTAGGTTATGGACTAACAGAAGAAGAAAAAGAAAAGATTATAATAATGGATGTATCTGAATTATTAAATAAAGTTCTCTAAATATGGAGAAAATCATATTTAAATTTAAGTTATATTAATAAAAAGTGATATTATGAGCGAAAAAATATGTGTTTTTGATGTTGGGACTACAGGGGCGAGAACTATAGTATTTGATCTTAATGGAAGAGAATTAATTAAAGCTTACGAAGAATATCCTGTAATAGAACAACCAGTCGGTATATCAGAACAAGATCCGATAATATGGTGGAACGCTGTTAAAAATACTTGTAATAAAGTCGTGAAAAGCGGTATTGTAAATCCAAATGAGATAATTGGAATCGTAGGAACGTTTCAGAGAGCAACAGTAACTCTGATTGATAATAATGGTGAAGTTTTACATCCAGCTCTTACGTGGATGGACGAACGAGAAATATCTGATTTCAGAGAGCTTCAGGAAGAAAGAGGATTAAGAAGAATAATTCCAAAAATTCTTTGGTTTAAAAATAATAAGCCAGAATTATACGGAATTGCTTCCAAAATAATATGTACAGATTCGTATATTTACATGAAATTATGTGGAAAATGCGTTACAGACCCCACGAATGCAATAAATGGCATCTTAAATATGGAAACATTACAATGGGACGAAAGTCTGGCTGAACTCTATGATATCCCTATAAAATTATGGCCTGAACTACATAAACCAGGAGAAGTAATTGGTAAGCTCTCTGAAGAAGCTTCAATAGCTTTGGGTTTAAAACAGGATACTCCAATAATATTAGGAGGGGGAGATCAACAATGTGCGGCACTCGGATTAGGAGTCGTTAATGAAGGGGATGCTAAAGTAACAACAGGTACAGGAATTTTTGTGGATTTGGTTTTTGATCAACCTATTCAACCTGCAGGTGATATTCCGATTTTCTCTTTTCCGCATGTTGTTGAGGGAAAGTGGGTTATTGAAGGAGTGATGCCTGGAACAGGGACTGCTTTAAAATGGTTTAAAGACAATTTTTCTCAGCTCCAAATTAAAGAATCTGAGGAAACTAACACTGATGTTTATGATATGTTAAGCAAAGAAGCAGAACAAATATCTCCTGGGAGCAATGGTTTACTGTTTGTTCCATTATATGTTTTTAGGAAGGGAACAATACACGGAATAAGTTTTAATCATAAAAGAGCTCATATGATTAGAGCAATAATGGAGTCTGCCGTATTGAGTGCTCAGATGTATCTCAATATAATAGAAGGCATGGCAAAAGTTAAGACATCTGAGTTGAAAGTAGATGGAGGTGGAATGAATAGTGAATTTTGGGCTCAAATGTTTGCTGATGTTCTTGATAAAAAAATTTTACTCCCCGAAATTAAGGATGGAGCTGCTTTAGGGGCAGCAATTCTTGGATTCTATGGACTTGATAAATATAACACTATTGATGAAGCAGTTCAAAAAATGGTAAGGTTTGTAGATGCTAAAAATCCAATCAAAGAAAATGTAAAAGTTTACAAGAAATTGATTCGAATTTTCATGCCTGCTGTCCTCGAGATTAATAGCAATAAGCGTGTAACGAAGAATTTGTAAAAAATTTTTTTCTTTTCGATATTGTTTATTTTTAAAGACGCCAGTTTACAGTGAAAATAATTCAGTAATTTTTACAATTCAATTCTGAATTGTTGTAAAAATTTCAGAGGAAAATCGATTTTTTGTATAGATTTTCAATTTGGAAAAGTATTTGTTTGTACTTTAATTTACAAAGTTAAACCCAAGAATTAAAAATATGATACTATGCCCTTCTTTAAAAACCAAGAAGGTTATAACCTGTATTACGAAGATATTAACGGTGATAGTAAGGATCAAACAGAAGGCACTATAATCCTACTTCATGGTTTCGCCTCTTCAGCTTCATTTTTTAAAGGGCAAATTAAAATGTTAAAAAATAATTATCGGATTATAGCCTTTGATGCGTTAGGGCATGGAAAAAGCGATCATACTGTAAAACTTAATCTTTCAAAAAACCTTAGATATGATATAATTAGAGATCTTGAGGATCTCTTGGTTTACCTAAATGTTAATGAAAAGTATGGAATTATTGGTCACTCTCTTGTAGGAGGGATGATTGGACAATTAATTAGTATTGCTCATCCCAAAGACGTCAATTTTCTAATCTTGCTTAATTCGGGTTATATAATGATTGATAATGTTATAAGAAACATTTTTTACAATTTACTTCCATATTTTATCCGTATGAATTTTTTAGAAGTTGTTGCTAATTCGGTTGAGGATATTTTGGATAAAATTATCCCGTATATTTTAACATCATTGTCTGATTCTCTAAATGGAATGAAATTAACTAAAGATGAATTATACATGCTCATCGAGGACCAGATCTTTACTATGATTAATGAAATTAATGTATATGACCCTTCTGGAATTGAGTGCCCTACTTTGATTATCGCTGGGAGATTAGATAATTTTGCTCCAGAACAAATGTCAGAGGAACTCCACAAAAAAATTCCTAATTCTAAGTTGGAAATTTTAGATATGGCAGGTCATTTCGCGCCTGCTCAACGTAAGGACGTAATTAACGAGTTAATATGTGATTTTATTAAAACACTTAGTTAATATATCTTAACGGACGATAATTACAAGTGTTTGTTGCGTATTTATGAATTCCAAGCTCGAAGATAATAATACTACAATCTCTTATTTCAAAGAAGAAATCGAACGCTTTGTTAAAGAGCGTAGATGGACGAAATTTCATAATCCTAAAGATTTAATTCAAGCTCTTGGTATTGAAGTGTCTGAATTATCAGAGATATTTTTATTTAAAAACCTTTCACTTGATGTAATACACAACGACAAAGAACTCTTAGAGAATATTTCTGATGAGATCGCTGATGTTTTTATATATCTGGTTAGCCTATTAAATAGCCTAAATGTTGATTTGACGAGAGTTTTCATAAGAAAAATGAAAAAAAATGAAGAGAAATATACACCAGAAGAGTTTTATGACGGCTCGTACCGTAAAATCACCACAGGTTAATTTATTCTTAGGTTAACAAATAGCCAATAGAAATGATAAAAAGGATTTTTATGCCATTTCATCTTTTTTATAACCATGACATCAGAAGAATTAGATGAGATTATTAGAAATCAATTTGACAAAACTTTAGAAAGTACGAATTTTGAATCATTAGGGAGACTCTATAAGGGAAAAGTACGAGATAATTATATAAAAAACGATGTAAGAATAATTATCGCTACAGATCGGTTATCAGCTTTTGATCGCGTTATTACAACAATTCCGTTTAAAGGTCAAATGCTAAATCAGTTATCATCTTTCTGGTTCGAAAAAACTAAAAATATAGTAAAAAACCATATAATTGATATTCCAGATCCAAATGTCTCCATTGTTCATCAATGTAAAATGATTCCTGTAGAAATGGTTGTAAGGGCTTACATAACTGGATCTGCATGGCGTAGTTATACTAAAGGAGAAACTACATCGGGAATTATTTTACCTAAAGGATTACAAAAAAATCAGAAATTAGACGATTTTATTTTGACACCTTCCACAAAAGCGGAGAGTGGGCACGACTTATATATTTCCAGAGAAAAAATTTTAGAAGATAAATTAGTTGATGAAGAAGTATATACACAAATGGAAAACGCATCAATAAAGCTATTTAAATTTGCTCAAAATTACTGCCTTAAAAATGGCTTAATATTAGTAGATACGAAATACGAATTTGGAATAAAGGATGGTGATTTATTGGTAACTGATGAGATTCATACTCAGGATTCTTCTAGATTTTGGATTGCAGATAGTTATAACGAAAGATTTGAAAGCGGTGAAGTACCCGAAATTCTGGATAAAGAAATTTTCAGAAGTTGGTTAATGGACACGTATCCGGATATTTTCCCCAATATCACCCCAGATCAAGCTATACCTCCTATAGCTCCCGAGATTAAAGTAGAACTTGCCAAGAGATATATGAAAAGTTATCAAAAAATCACGGGAAATGAATTTAAAGTAGAAGTATCAGATGTAAAGAAGAGAATCGTAGAGAATCTGAAAAAAGCTAATTATTTGTAACTTCTAGGAAAAGATTTATATAAGATTTATCTGTATTTTTTTTATAATGTTTGTTTTTATTTTACTAATTGGCGTATTTGGATTATTTATCTCGAGTTTTATTGTATTAATTACAGATATGCTTTCTCCAAAAAGAAACAACAATCGCCCTTCCGACGAAAAATTACCAAAGCTTAGTAAATACAGCTTTCTGTTTAATCTTTTTGCTCTATTTCTTTTAGTGCTTGTAAGCTTTATGTATGCCTATTAATTTACATCTCAAGTAAATGTATTAAATTTTAATAGATTGAAAAAATCCCATTTTTGTCGCATTTCATAGAAGAAAATTATTTATTAATTAATAAGAACTATTAAAATTATAATTCAACTTTTTTTTATAAATGGATCAAATGGAATTTATAATTGAAATTTCTCTTGAAAATAAGCCTGCTGCTCGTGATCCTGTCGCTGAAACCATTAAAAGAGATTTGCTTGCAAAAAAAGGATACGATAATGTGTCTAAAGTTCGTTCTGGTCAATATTTAAGAATCATTATAAAGGCGAATAATGAAGAAGATGCCAAAGAAATTGTTACAAACATGTGTAACGATTTAAGAATATTTAATCCAGTCACACAGAACTTAAACATCATAAATGTGAAGAAATTATGACAATTAAGATTGCTGTCATTCAATTTCCGGGAGCTAATTGCGATTTAGATGCAGTCCATGTCTTAAGGAATGTTATAGGCGTCGATACCAGTTTAGTTTGGCATAACCACTTTAAAGAAGCTGACTTCGACGGTGTAATTTTACCAGGAGGATTCAGTTTTGGCGATTATTTAAGAGCGGGAATAATAGCAGCCCATAGTCCCGCGTTAGATGAAGCAAGAATAATGTTAAAGGATGGTAGACCCATTCTTGGCATATGTAATGGTTTTCAGATCTTAATCGAAGCGGAATTTCTTCCTGGAGCTTTACTACAAAACGAAACTTTAAAGTTTGTTTGCAAATGGGTAAATATTAAGGTAATAAATGATCGAACTGCCTTTACTCACAGAATGAAGAAAGACGATGTCCTTGCAATTCCCATTGCTCACGGAGAAGGAAGATATTACACTGACAACCTAAAGGAGTTAGAAGAAAACGATCAAATAGTCTTTAAATATTCAACTGAGGACGGTAGATTCAAATCAGAAGCAAACCCGAACGGCTCTTTAGAAAGTATCGCAGGAATCTGTAATATTGAGCAAAACTGTGTGGGATTAATGCCACACCCTGAACGCGCATCTGAATCGATCCTTAGTCCTAAACAGACTACTCATGGTAGAATCTTTTTTGAGTCAATGATTGAATTTATAAAACGGAGGTTAACTTAATGACGAAAGTAAATATAAACGGAGATGAAGTAAGCGTTGAAATGACAAAGGATGAATTCGAAAAAGTTAAGGCGCTTTTAAATAGAGATCCTACCATAACAGAACTAGGTGGGTTTGATGTGATGTGGAGCGAACATTGTTCGTATAAGTCTTCTCGTCCGAAACTTAAATTGTTTGAGGATGCTGAGGCGAATTACGACTACGTGTTAGCAGGTCCCGGAGAAGACGCTGGAGTAATTGATATAGGGGAAGGATACGCATTAGCATTTCGTATTGAATCTCACAATCATCCATCAGCAATAGAACCCTATCATGGTGCTGCTACAGGAATTGGTGGAATTATTCGTGATGTTCTATGTATGGGCGTTCGACCAATTGCCCTGCTCGATCCCCTGAGATTTGGCCGTTTAGCGGGTAATTCACACTCTCAATGGTTATTTAAGTATGTAGTTAAAGGAATTGCTGATTATGGTAACTGTACTGGTATTCCAACGATTGGGGGTGAAGTTGAATTTGACGATAGTTTTGAAAATAATTGTTTAGTCAATGTCGCATGCATAGGTCTAGGCTCAATAGAAGATTTTAAACATGCTCCAAGTAGAGCATACAACCCTGGCGATTATATAATCTTAATGGGAGGTTCTACAGGGAGAGATGGAATTCATGGAGTAACATTTGCTTCTCGAAATCTAACGGAAATGTCCGAAGCTGATAGACCCGCAGTACAAATTGGTGATCCTTTTACTAAAAAAATGATAATCGAAGCTACTTTAGAAGCTGTAAAAACTGGATTTGTTAGAGGTTTAAAAGATTTAGGAGGAGGAGGTCTCACTTGCGCAACAAGTGAATTGACTGGAGATGGTAATACTGGAGCAAAAATAAATCTGAGAGAAGTTTTTACAGCAGAACCAGGTATGACTTCATACGAAATAATGCTGTCTGAATCTCAAGAACGAATGGCATTTATTGTTAAACCAGAAGGATTAGAAACTGTTCTTAATGTGTTTAGAAAGTATGAAATGGCTTTCGCAGTAATAGGGAAAACAGACGATTCAAAAGTATTGAAAATTTTTGATGGAGAGGAACTTGTAGTAAATATCCCTGCAAAAGCACTTTCTGAATCTCCAACATTTAAAAGGCAAGAAAAACGACCTGAGTATTTAGATCAATTGCTCGCTCAACCTACTCCCGAACCAAACAAGCAAATCGGAGAAATATTAGAAATACTGATTGCTTCCGAAAATATTTGTAGTAAAGAATGGATTTATCGCCAATATGATCACGAAGTCGGTGTAAGATCGGTGGTAAAATGTGGACTTGGAGATTCGGGAGTGTTAAGAGTAATAGGAACAAACAAATTCATAGCTTCCAGTGTAGGCGTAAATTCTAAACATTGTTATCTAGACCCTTACGAAGGAGCTAAAGGAGGGTTAGTAGAAATATGCGGAAATGTCATTGCTAGTGGAGCGAAGCCCATGGCGATGGTTAATTGCTGTAACTTTGGCAATCCAGAGATACCGGAATCGTTCTGGTATTTTTCTAAAGCTGTAGAAGGAATGAACGATTTTTGTAGAACTTTAAAAATACCGATAGTAGGAGGGAACGTTTCTTTTTATAACGAGGATGAAGTTACTAAAACGGCAATCAAAGCGACACCTCAGATTATGATTGTTGGATTAATTGATGGTTATAACAACATAATCACATTACCCTTTAAAAAGGCAGGAAATGAGATCCTTATTCTTGGTGAAACAGAGGCTGAACTTGGTGGTTCAGAATATCATTCGGTGGTACATGGACTTGAAGGTGGGATTCCCCCAAAAGTTGATGATGATAAAATACGAGCTAGATGGAATTTCATATCAGCATTGTACGATAAAAATTTAATTAAGGCGAACCACGATGTAAATAAAGGGGGTTTTATCGTAACTATTGCTGAAATGTGCTTTAACAACAGGCTAGGTGCGGATTTAAATTTGAGTAGCTATAATACTAATGGTTTAAGAGATGATGAGCTGCTTTTTAGTGAAACCGTTGGTAGATTCGTTATAGAAACTGAATCGACAAGTTTAAATGATATAATGCTTCTTGCGACTGAATTTAAAGTTAAAGTAACAAAATTAGGAGTTATCCTCAATCAACCAAAGATCATGATAAAAGGTTTGGAAAATCAAGAGATATCCCTAGATATTGATAAATTAAAAGAGTTGTACGATTCAACAATACCTAATCTTATGGATATTTGAAACAAAATATGTCTATTTCCTAATTGAATCTAAACCTTATTTTTCTTAAAATGCCAGACGGTGTTGTTATTTGTTCTAATATCATGAACATAAATAAAAAAAAAACGAAATTTAGATATAGTCGAAGTGTTTCCTATTTATTAAGAAAATATATATTTTTTTAGGAAAAATTATGAGAGCTCGGGCATGTATTAGATGTAAGGAATATATGATAATCCATGCAAACGACCCTTTAAATCAGAATAGAATAGATGATTTCGAGAGAAAGCATTATTTACATACGTTAATTACCGTAAATCTCGAAGAAATAAAGGATCAATATCAAATAATAAAAAACAACGGTTCAAAAGATTCTTCCAACGAAACTAATAATTCTAAAGATACTTTTTAATAAATAATATTAGATTTTTAAAGACGATCATCTACTTTTTAAATTTTACTCACATTTAGGATCATAAATTTAATTATAATAGCTCAGTTAAGGAGCTAAAAGAATCTATAACTTTATATGGGATTTTAGATTCTTCTAATGGATTGAAGAATTGTCCTTTACCCGTTTTTACAAGGATTCCTCTAAGTTTAGCATTCTGAGCACCTAATATATCTGTTTCAATATCGTCTCCCACGACAATTATATCATCAGCGGATAAATTGAGTTTTTTTAAAGCTTGAAGAAAATACTCTTTAGAGGGTTTACCAAAGATCATAGGCTTAACATTAGCGGCATTTGCTATCATATGGACAAAAGATCCGGTATCAATTACAGGCTCTCCAAAAACATCAAGATAATATTTATTGCCTTGTGTTCCAATTAATATAGCATTGTGCTTAATAACATACTTAAAAGCTATGTTGAGCCTGTTAACATCCCAATTGTCCCGGAAATCACCAATAATAACGTAATCTGGAACTTCTGATCCTTTAACATGATGAAATTCTTGAAATTCTTCTTTAACTTCTTCTGTTGTCACTAAATACAATTTTGCTTGTGTTTTATCTGCAAGGAATTCTTTTAAAGCAATAATTGGAGTAAATATCTCCTCCTCTTTTACTTTAAAGCCATATTCTATGAGCGATTTGTATACATTTTTTGGGGTTTTACTATCGGTGTTAGTAAAAAATAGCAATTTTATACCTTTTTCACGCAGAATTTCAACAGCTTCGATGGTTCCTAGAACTGGAGCACCTTTGAAATAGAGAGTTCCATCGATATCTGATAAAATACCCTTAAATGACATCAATTAATTTCACCTATCAATAATTAAAGATATTGAAATTAAATAAAAGTTCTTAAATAATTATTAAGAGAGAGGGGAAAAAAAGAAGGTATATAGTTGTAATTTCAAACTTTTCAAGTAATAGTAGAGGAGTGGATAATTTTTTACTCATTTTATTTAGAAGTTTTTTAAATCATCACCTTTTTACTTAGTATTTTGTGGGAATTTAATCCCATGTAATTAGTATAACTGTAGCTATATAAATTTATCGATTGAATTATATAAATTTCATAAAAAATTACCAAATACACTATAAGTGCCAACCATGTCTAGAAAAACTAAACAATAATAATAATAATGTATAAATTCTTGAACGTTTTAAAATTAAATTTGCTTTGATAGTTACGAATTTAAAATTTATTCATTTCTCGATTATACATATAGAAAACCTATTTTATTAATGCATATAAATATATTTATAATATTATAGCCAAATAAATTATAATGAAAATAGCTATAGATATCGACGGAGTAATTCTTGACATTATACGCACTTATTGCGAAATTTATAACAAAAGATACGGTACTAATTATCAAAAAAAAGACATAACCACCTGGGACTTCTTCAAGGATTGGAACATAACCGAAGAAGAAGCATTCAAAATATTTTATGAAATCTATGCAGATTCTCGAAACGTTCCTTTTATTGATGATGATGCTCCGAAAATCATGAAAAAGTTAAATGAAAGATACGACCTTGATATTGTTTCTGCGCGATTACCTGAATATCGTTCTTCAATCGTGGAAAAATTAGATTTTCATAATGTGAGAGAAGGAATTCAGTATATTGAACTAATTTTGTTACATCATAAACCTTACGACATTAAATTGAAACAAAATTACGATCTTTACGTTGATGATAACCCAAACTTGGTTGAACCGATTAAAAAGTTGGAAAGTAGAACGCTATTACTTTTTGACCAACCCTGGAACCAAAACTCAGTGTGCGAAGATAATGTTCATAGGGTTTATAATTGGGAGGAAGTAGAAAAAAAAATCTTTGATTTATAAGGTATGATTATAATCAATCAAAAGCTTCTAC
>DATKTW010000066.1:0-7096 GCA_035530895.1 Candidatus Nanopelagicaceae bacterium | reverse complement strand
TCCAATCCATGGGATAGGATCAAGTGGTGCTTTCCAGCGAAGAGAACCAATTGGAGGATTTGCATACGGAATTCCCTTCCAGCACCAAGATTCTTTATCGGAAAAACCAGATACTAAACCATACTTCGTTTGGACGATTGCTTCATTATTCCATGAACCAAGTTTAAAAATTGTATCAGATGGTTCTAACGTACAAAAATGCCTAATGTAGGGAGACACGATCCTTTTAATCAAATTGGTTAATCTAATAAAAGGAGAAAACAAATAAGCTAGCTTTATTATTAAACTCATGATTTCAGATCAGAAACATTATTAAAAGCTTTTATAATTTATCATATTGACCGAATTCTTGTGGCATAAACGATTTGAAGAGATACTTGATATGAACGACCCGCGCAAATTGAATGAAACTCAAACGCAAAATCAAATCGAGAGTTTTATTGAGTTCCTGCAACAGAGGAAGAAAACCTAATATACAAACATGAGCATAGATCAGATTGAAGTCATAAAAAGGTAAATTCAGAGTCTGATTTCAATGAAAATTCCTTTAAAAAAACGAAAGAAAATAGACGTTTAAATGGTATAAAATTTTTTATTTTTTTGTTTTATTTTTTATTTTTGAATATCTGGCTTTTTTAAAGAAAAAATAACAAAATTGATTATTAATTTTAGAAATTTCTAATTTCGGTCTATTTTAATCCAATCAATTCTTTAAATTCAGGAGGTTCATTGCCCTGTTTCACCACCGTGAATCTATAAGCGATTCTGCTTTCATCTCTTACTTATAGAGCCAACTTAACGGCGTTGAGTTTCATTCGAGTCGTATTCCAAGTTTGCTGTAAAGACAAAGTAACATTTTTTACAGATTATATTATTGTTCCTGTTCCTAAAAGGAGGTTTTTGTTCATGTTGTCTTCCAGAAATTCCTCCCTTTTCTGGATCATCCCAAATAGTGTTTATTGGCTTGCATTAGTTAGCCTTGTTCTTTTCTTCATTCCAGTCTCATTCGCCTTATCATCGGTCATGTTATTTAGTTGGATATTTTATCTAAAAGCATTTATTCACCAAGAGACAGTAAGTTCTTGAAAAAACTAAGATTAACGATTAGAAATATTTCAGTTTACACCTTAAATTATAAAATAAATTCCACATCTCTATTATAGATAGCATAATACTTTTAAATAAAAGGATTGAATTAATAATATATTAATCATGACAGCAAAAGAGTCGTTAGAAAAATTAAAAGATGCAATTATAAAAGGAGATTCACAGAAAGCAATTCTTTTAGTTAAGGAATCTAATGAAATGGGAATACCAGTCAAAGATATTTTAAATAGAGCAATTCTTAAAGGCGCTGAAGAAGCAGGGAAATTATATGAAGAGGGTGAATATTTTCTTCCTGATTTATTAATGACTGGTGATGCCATTAATGCTGCTACTGAAATACTAAAAAGTTCCTTTGATCGAAAATCTGAAATAGAATCTAAAGGTACTATATTAATTGGAACAGTAGAAGGCGATATTCATGATTTAGGCAAAAGTTTGGTAGTATCATTATTAAATGGGCAAGGTTTTAATGTCGTTGATTTAGGATCTGATGTTCCACCAGAAGAGTTCCTTCGAAAAGCAAAAGAAATAAATCCCAAACTAATAGGATTGAGTGGATTAATGACAATGAGCATCTCTAAAATGATAGAGACAGTTAATTTACTTAAGAGTGAAAATATACAGTCTCGAATAATCATTGGTGGGGGAATATTATCAAAAGAATCGTGTGAAATGATCGGAGCAGATGACTTTGCCAAGGATGGCTGGGAAGGAGTTAAAAAAATAAATAAATTAATTTGAATCCAAGAGGTGTAAGAATAAATTGGGAAAAGATTGGGCCGCTTCTGTAAATAGAATATTTAGGACAATATCAGGATCAAAAAGAGTTGATAAGGTTCCGTTTCTTGCATTCGCCGGGGAACAAATGATTTGCCGAGTGACCGGAAAAACTGTGAAAGAATTATATAGTTCCCCAAAAGTTTATAGTAATGCTATTATAAGCACTTTTGAGTTTTTGAATACGGATTCAATAAATGTTCCAAGTGCTTATGCAGGTCCAATTGAAGCTTTAGCATTTGCAGAAGCGAACAACAAATTGGATGCAATTAAATGGTTTGAATATAAACCTCTAATGTGTAAACAAGGAGTAATTTGCAAAACTGAAGAAGATATTGATAAACTGGAAATTCCAGATCATAGTAAGAATGATCTTTGGAAAACTTCCTTTCTAACTGCAAAAATGATTAATGATAAAATTAAATTCCCTCAAGTAATCAGCTTGAGTATTTGGTCCGTTGTTCAGGAGTTGCGTGGCATAGATGCCTATAAGGACATGCGCCGAAATCCGGATTTATTATTAAAACTGTGCGAAAAAATATATGAATCTCAAATGGATGTTTATGAGAATTGGCTTGAAATTGTAGGCATGCCTCCTAATGTTTTTATCGCAGGATACGCATTTAACCGTCACATGATGAGTTTTCAAGATTCTATGCGCTATGAAGGTCAGTTTATTAAGAGGATGATGAATAAAATAAAAGTTCCGTTCATGCTTCATAATTGTGGAACTTCACCGTATTTCACAGAAGTCGTTAAGGAAATTGACTTCATTGCCGTGAATGGTAGTCATCCGTTAGATATTGAATATTGGATTGATTTTAAAAAGAAACATCCAAAAATCGCAATAATAGGGGCTAATATTGATGTGAGTCGAGAAATGCTCTGGGGATCTCCTTCTGATGTTGAAAAAAAGGTAAAAGAAAACATCTTAAACTTAGCTCCTGGGGGTAGATATATTTGTTGCCCTGTTTGTAGCTTACCTTGGGGAGTATCTATTCCAAATATCTTAGCGATTCCAAAAGCAATTGAAAAATATGGAAATTATCCCATAAAAATGAATTAGAATTTAATATTCATCCATTGGCATCTTCTAATGGTCAACCAAACCCTAATCCCGCACCTATTCTGTTAAATACTCTTCTAGTTTTCCCAATTCGACACGACATTTAAACTTGAATTTACTTTTTCAAAATAATGCTTAATTAATGAATTTAGAATAAATTTTTTAAACATTAAAATTTCTTTTTTTCAATTTTCTTTTTATAGAAAGCATACAGATAATTTTATCGAATTTACTGAATGATAATATTCAAAAGTAACTAATTTTTTTCCTAATCATGGGGAATTTTGATAAATATTTACAACCTACTGAATTTTTCGATTTTAACAAAAAATTTGTCCGAGAGAAAGCTTTTGAGATTACCGAAGGTTTAGAAACTGAAAACGAAAAAGCAAAGGCACTTTTTTATTGGGTAAGGGATCAGATTAAATATAATATGCACACATACATTCCATCCATCAAAGCTAATTTTAAAGCAAGCGTAACTTTAAGACGAAAGAATGGTTTCTGCGTGTCAAAATCTGTCTTGTTATCTTCTTTTGCTCGAGCAGTTGGAATCCCCGCGCGGATTCATTTAGTCGATTTGATAAATCACAAAATATCTCAAAAAATTATAGATTTTATGGAAACCAATGTGATGCACTACCATGGGTATAGCGAACTTTACCTTAATGATAAATGGGTAAAATTAACCCCTTCGTTTGACCAAGGAACTGCAATAAAAGGAGGATTCATTCCTATGGTTGAATTTGATGGCGAGAACGATGCTGTATTTGCTACCTATGACAACGAAGGAAGAAAATTTGGAGAATACATCCAAGATAGGGGAGTACACGCAGATTTACCTCTTGACATTATCGAAAAAGTGTTTTATGAAAAGTATCCAAAATTTTATAGTTATATTAAAGATGGAAAGATTGAACCTGTAAATGATAAAACACTTAACTATAAAAGATAAGCTAATTCTAACTAAAATAACTTTCTTTTAAACCTAATTCTCGTAAATATATTTTATATTTACCTAACATACCCCCGTAATTTCCAGCAGAAATCTTAAGCAATCCATCTATGTCAGAAATACCTTCTATAGTCTTCTGCATTGCTAATTTTACATCATTAAGGTTAATTCCGTTAAATACAATCTCTGGTATTGATTTTACTCCTACTGGGACTTGAAACTCCTCTGAAGATAGCTTATCTTTGAGCGAAGGGCAAAATGGATGATTTGTTGATGGACCAATTTCGGGATACTTAGCATCAGGGAGAACAGGTTTTGAACCTGCAGAACATACATCAAAAGTAGTACATACATTATCGAGTTCAGCCAGTATTTTTACTGCCTTTCTTCCAATCTTAATTCCAGATTCAATTGAGTCACAAAATAACCACAAATTCCCTCCCATAACGCCTTTAGCGTAAGAGATGTTTTCTTCAATTGTGAAATCGTAACCCATCATGATTGGGATGTTAATCAATTTTCGATTAAATTTTTCGACTTTCCACTCGTATCCATCACCACAGTGACCCACATTATCCATCATATTAAATTTTAACTCTGTTATTCCTGGATAATAATCAAAAACTGCAGTTGTTGGAACGACAAGAATACCTTGTCTTACTCTACGACCTAATTGATCGTAAAACTTAGCAGTAGCTTTCTTACCTGTCCCTGTAACCCATAGTTGAACGATTGCTCCCAACCTTCCATCGAAAGATTCTCTTTCGGTAAGCCATCGAACAATTCCACCCTCTGCATCTCCGAAAACAGTTGAAGGAAGTGCAGTAAATGCGTTTACGGCTCTAGTTAAGAACTCTGCGTCTTGTGCAGTGACCATTAATTGGACAACTAAACCTTCAAAAGCTTCACAATAAGTATCCTCGACTTCCATTATTCATCCCTTGTTTCTTATAATAAATAATATTTAATTGATAATACATGAATTATTTGGATCAAATAAAAATATAAAATTAAAAACTTATTACCTAGTAATTAATAATAGTTTTATTCTATAAACAACTTCAAAGAATGATTATTATGCCCGTCGGAATATATCTCTACGAGATTGACGAATCGTTTGGACCAAATATACTAGCAGAATATTATCTTGCTCAAGATAATAAAGTTTCTAATGATACTTTAAAAGAATTTGAAGAAAAACACGTTCAAAAAGAATTTTTAAATACGATTTATTGGAAAGAAGATTTAAGGTATTATTCATCTAAAATTAACGCTTCTTCTATAGAAAGAGATAATCTGTTCTTAGGTTTTGTACTTAAGCAAGATGAGGATTTAGTTACGTCCAAGAGTATACTAGAAAACATCGCAGGAAAGGTTGTTGAAGGTTTTTCAGAGGATAAAGCAAAGCTTGAATTAATATTGCGAAAGGAATTTGATTCCATCTTCACTTTAATGGAAAAATTAAAAGAGCCTACTTTGATCAAAGAAACAATCAACAATAAGACAAAAAAAATGCTAGATGATGGAAACTTACAAGAGGCTAGAGAATTGATTAATTTAGGAGAAGAAATCCCAGAAAAACTATCTGAAGAAATTAAACTGGCTGAACATTTACTAGAAAACAAGTTCTATAAGAAAGCTAAAAAGAATTTTCTTAAAGCAGCAGAGTTAGCGGATATAATCCAAGAAAGCGACATCGTTTCGTTTTTAATAAATAAAGCCGAACAAGTCGGAAAATTACCGGAATTACTTAAAGAACGCGAATCATTAATGAAAGATTTGGAGTCAACTACTGAGGAGTTAAAAAATAACAAACTTCATTTATATCATGAGTTAATTAGACCAATAGAATCGTTAATAAACTTATCTAATTCTTTTGAGCAACGTGAACTAACATCGAAATTAACTGAATTATTAAACAGCTTTAAAAGAGCAGATCAATTAGCAAAAGAGTTGTTTAGCTTAGATACAAAAATAAACGAGAGATTAGCTAATTTATAGAAAATTTTCTAATTAACTTGATGTTAATCAAATTTTCGTTTATTCAGTTTCCTCTAATGGTTCTTCAGGCTCAGGTGGGATGTATTCCCCAATATCTGTAAAGATAGTTCTCGCTATCTCCCAACCCTCTTTGGATGGATAAGTCAATGCGTTAGCAATAAGAGATTCACCAGTTTCATTCGTCAACTCTGCTTTGTGAATATTAGAATTGTTCTGTAAAATCATCTCAAATTTAGCACCGCTACTCCCCACAGGAACTATTAAAATTGCAGAATCTATCGCTTTTTCGTCTATTGCATCCTTCAATCTTTTCGCAGCGTAATAACCTGCGACACCAGCGCTTCTATCGAAAGTTTTTATAGAAGGAATTTCCAATCCCCATTTCTTCCCCTCAAATTCGATTAAAGCGGCTAAAGTTTGACTCCGTTTTCCTATCATGAATTTATATTCCATTTGGGTAGTGAATTTCTTCTCTTTACTCTCCCCAACTTTTATAATACTTTTTAGGGATGCTCCAGCGACCGATGAAGGGTTTACATCTATTATGTATTCTTCCTCTGCTAAAATTTCCTCTATAGTTTTCTTTATAACCTCTCTTGGCTTTGAAAAGTCTATAACTTCTTCTTCAGCGTCTCCCGTTCGTGGTTTAGATGTTGCCACAATATCCGCACCTGCTTCTAACAACTCTTCAACGCTCATTTCCTCCATAACAACCTTGTCAATAAACCTTCTACAAAGTTTAATGGAGTTCCTTGGATTTCCTTGCGTTTTTTCATAAATCATCTCAATAAGCTTTTCGTTCAAAGGAAACAATGGATATAATGGAGGATTAAGGTTGTTGTCTTCCCAGAATGCTTCCATAGACTTGCTAAAAAAGATTTTCAAGTCGTTTAAACTAAATGGCTTTAATTCTTGTTCCGGCTCCATCCGAGATCGTAAAGGCGCATCGGCGATTTCCAGTATTCTCGGCCAAATTTCTTTTAAGACAGCTATTATGATGACTAAACCTTTAACTTCGTTATATAACCTTTTAAGTATTTCAAGGAATTTTCTTTCAGCAACCTCTCCAAGCATACGATACGGGGATTCTAATTCGTCGAAATAAAGGATTAGAACTCTATCTAAATTTTCAGTTATTATTTTAATCATAGCAAGGCAGACATCGTCTTCTTCAACAACAGAATTTATCC
>DATKTW010000065.1:0-3577 GCA_035530895.1 Candidatus Nanopelagicaceae bacterium | reverse complement strand
AAAATAACATATCATGATTTTCAATACGAAAAGGAGCGTATAGAATCGAATCCTCTATTTTCAGTAATATATCAGGAGGTAGCAGCGTAAAATGTTCTGCAATTGTAAAATAGTTCCTAAAGGCATTGAGAAATTTGAAATGCGATTATTTGACGAGGAAATTGATATAGCTCAATTTACTTGTTTCCAACTCGATCTGAGTTATGAGCAACTCTTTGTAAAATTAACTAAAGAGTATGCTGAGCGTAATTATGCGAATAATAAAAATTATGAATTTACTCTTTAGGAGGATTGAATAAAAAATTGACTTCAAAACCAGACAATTTGTTTAAATTAAAGAAACCAGTAAGTTTTTACGATTTATTAAGTCAAATCGAGTTCATTTCTTTCGAAATAAAGGAATGGTCCGATAAGATCATCGAGGTTAATAAAGTAGCTCGCCAAAATAGGGAGATCGTTAGCGAAGATGATACTAAAGACGCTTTCTACAACATTTCTCAAAATATTATAGATTTATCAAAATTAATCAGGACAAAAATAAAAGAGGTCTAATTATGGAGAACGATGTGCTAATTACCGAAAAAAATATGTATGATCTTCGTGATCAAGATTTAGCTGGAATGGAGGCTTTACTCGAAAGCGAAGAATTTAACATGAATTTTGCACTTGATCCCGTTCAAACTCCAAAACCAATGTCTTTTAAAATTTGTAACTGTGGCAATCCTTTACAAGAAAATCCCAAAGGAGAATATCGTTGTTCTCAATGTGGAAGGATTAAATATAAAGGGGTGAAAAAATAACGACTACAATTCAAAAACAAGCGTTTCCTCAAGAAAATGTAATTGAAAACCATCTTTGGTTGTTTAATAATTTATTAGGAGAAACCTTCGAAGAAATAGCAACATATTTGAAGAATAGGAAAATAAAATTTGACTATTTGCCTAATTTTTTAATTAATCCTATGTCTTACCCTGGAAATAAAATTACGGGGTTAAAACAAATTTCTGAAAAGTTTCTCCAGGATATTGTTTCACAACATTATTTTGAAATTCAGGCCAATGGGTTGCCTGTTAAATTTGTATATCGCACCCTGATTAGAGCCTTATTTCAAAAAGGAATGGAATTTACACCTACTTCACAAATCACGATGGCAACTAGAGGGGAGGGAGATGCCCGAAAGGCAGTAAGCACGAGTAGAATCGATGAACCCCCTCGTTTATTAATTAAAAAAAATAAAGCCCGTAAAGGTAGGTCAAAATCAAAATCAAAATTAATTTCAAAAAAAGAAATAATTTCCTTAAAATTGTCTAAGACGGGTAAAAGAGGCTCGTGTGCCTATTGTAGTGCGAGAATTAGATGCAGAGCAAATAGAAATACAACTCACATTAACATAACCCAAACGCCTACTCATCATTATTTTTGCTCAAAAAAATGTAAGATAGAATGGATTTTTGCTTTAAATAAAATAATTAAACAAATTTATCACGAGGGATAATTTTGAAGTGTAGTTGTGGTAAAGAATGTGGTATACGCTTAATGTGCGAAGAATGCACCGAAAAACTTAGACAAGAATTTGTGGATATTCAAAATCGATTAAAAACAGCTACTGAAAAGTTTGAAAACGCAATGAAAAAGCTCAATCTGGAGGTCTAATCAGAAATGCCAAGCAAATCTAACCGTAAAGTATTCCACATTGCAATGCTCAAAACCGACTATGAGAAATTAAAAGCTTATATCGATACAAATGACGCTCCTGTCTACTTAACTTTTCTCAATACTACAAATTATCGCAATCACCAAAAAGCAAATTCTGTTATGATTGAAACTGCATTTGAAAAGGAGGTTTAAAAAGGGTGCTCAGAGAGAAAGACGACGCTAATTACTACTACAATCAATATCACGCTAATCCAACTAAAGAGAATTTGGATTTACTAATTAAATATAGGCCTCAAGATAAATACGATGAGATCAACAAGAAAGGCTCTCTTGATTTCATTCGAGAAGAATTAAAAAATCACCAGAGGGTAAAAATTGACTGAAGACAAAATCACGAAGAAAGAGACAAAAACCGTAGAAATAAAAGGTAATATCTATTTCACTTTAGAGAAATATCTCACTCCAATTATTGATCGTTTTGCAATTAAACCCGATAAAGATTTTGCTCGTTATCTTTTTGGAATTTTTAACGAACAAAAGATTTGGTATTATGCTATAAATGGAGAGATGTGCTTTACTTTCCAAGAATTCTCAAAATATTTAGCGATGAAATTTGATAGCGTCAGGAAAGCTTTTTATCGCCAAGATCTAATTCAAGATAAACATTTTTTTAAGATTAGTAGAGAGTCTATACTATCAAATTTTTCACTGGGACATAATGTCACACTGAAAAAAGGGGGATTAGATATAACTTTTCTCACATTTTTAGGGGTTTGGAAATTATTACCTTCTTTTCGAGGAGAAATACCTTCGTTATTATATGATTGGTTTGGAGAGAGATTATATGAAAATTTAAAGACATTTCAATTACCTAAAGGTCAGTTCTTCTTAACTACTAAATCAAATGAGATAATTCCACAAATATTGGGAGATCCTTCTAAGAATTATGTTGATTGTAAAGGTTTTCGATATGCTTCAAAAGGAGAATTGTTAATTGCTAATATCTTGAATGGGTTAGGTATCAAATTTCAATATAATTCTCCTATTTTCCTTCCAGAAGAATTAAAAGACAAATTGAAAACCAAACATAGTTGTAATTGGTCCTACATTACAGCAGATTTTTTAATTAGAATTGTCCCTAAAACGATTATTGAATTTTGGGGTATTGAGAAGGATTCTTATTATGATTGGAAAAGAAAAGTTAAAGAATTTTGTTATAAATCGCTTGAAATTAAATTAATTTCAATTGAGGCTCACGAAGATCAGAATGCTCCTGAATTAAAAAAAAAATTAAGAGAATTATTAAATCTCCAAATAAAAACTGAGGTTTAACCAAGCATGATACACAAGGAGATGGTAGATATTGGAACCAAAGGTTTTGTAGTGCTTACTTTTCCTTTGTATGATCACATTGATATCTTTCTTCTTGGTCAAAGTAAAGCCGGGATTTCCCCGGGAATAGTAAATAAGAAAAGGAGACTTTTATGGGATAACCCTATAACCCTAAGTTTTTATGTTAGATTTATTGCGTATATCTTCTCCTTATTTTTAAATTTAAAGTTGTCCTGGTCTTTTTTCTTAGCTAAAATATACAATAAAGAGGTAGAAAAGTATTGAAGCGAAGTTTTTACGTGATTATTAATCAAAATGGTTTTGTTAGAGCAACGAAAACGGAAGGAGTTGTGAGACCTGGAGAAATCCAGGTCCAGACGAATCTTAACGTTCCTAATAACGCGTTTAGCAACCCTCAATATGTGGCAAATTTGACAATAAGAGAAGATCAATTACCAAATATCGTTCAAGAACTCGAAATAGAGTTTTCAAGAATAAAAAAGAACGAAGAAAAAGAACCAGAGGTGATATAGAAGGTGGTATGTGAAAAGTGCGAAGTGCGATTTTATTATAGGAAGGTATTACTCAA
>DATKTW010000064.1:0-15187 GCA_035530895.1 Candidatus Nanopelagicaceae bacterium | reverse complement strand
TAGGAGATACCAAATTTCCTAACGAGGATAAAATACCAATCTGGAGGGGGGTTGAATTAAGGCTAAGTGCAAAGGGTACGATATAATTATCAGATAACATACTACTAAGACCTCCAAAAGAACCCTCTGCAATTGAGATTTTCATAGTTTTATTTTTAAGATCATCATCCGAGAGCTTCATGATATTTCAGTTGTCAAATGAAATGTTAAGTATTTATATGAATAATTTCTGCTGGGGGAAATCCGTTAAAATGAGTAGCGGAAGCATTAGTATAAGCTCCAACATTTTCAGAATAGAGTAAATCTTCAAGATTTAATTCAGGTAATTGTTCATTGAGAGATATTTTGTCTAAAGCATCGCAAGTTGGACCTACTACTGCAGATTCTTTTAGCAAACCTTCCTTAAACGCTTTAAAATGATATTGGATATGGTCGAAAATTGCTCCTGAAAAGGTATTATATACTCCATCATTAACATAATAATATACTTTATCGTTTCTAATCGCTTTACCGTTAATTTCGACTATAACAACGGCAGCAGTTGCAACAAAAAAGCGTCCCGGTTCTGCTATTATTTTTATTTCAGGATTATCAAAGTATTCAGAGATGTTACTGTTAATAACTTCAGCTAAGGTTTCAAAAGAAGGAATATATTCTTCATAGGGAACGGGAAAACCACCACCTATATCTAAGAATGTTAATTCTTGTCCAATCTCTTTAGCTTGTTCAAAAATTTCACGAGTAATTTGAAATGCGTGGGTATAGTTTTCGAAATTACTACATTGACTACCAACATGAAAACTCAATCCCTCCACATTAAGTCCTAACTTTTTCGCATGTTTAATTAAGTCCAGACAAATGTTAGGATTCGCTCCAAATTTTGTAGAGAGCTCCACAACTGAGCCAGTGTTAGGAACATCCACCCTTAAAATTAAACGGCTATTTTTACAGTATTGAGCAATCTTATCAACTTCTACATAATTATCAAAAGTCATTCGGATAGAAAATTCATTGAGTTTTTTTAATGAATCGATTCTTTTTACAGGGTTAGCATAAATTACTTTCTCATTCATAAACGCTTTTTTATCCTCCTGATTTCCCTCAATCACATCGTAAACAATCATGAATTCTTCCCACGAAGCAACGTCAAACCCACAACCTTCATTATATAAAGTTTTTACTATTTTTGATTCGGGATTAGCTTTTATTGCATAAAATGGTTGTACACCAGGGAGAGACTTGCAGAATTTAAAGTAGTTCGCTTTAATTAAGTCATGATCAATAACAATCAAGGGAGTACCATTTGTATTCGCTAGGTTTAATAGAGTTGATTTATCAACCATTTTCATATCCCTTTAATTTATAATGAATTTAATGGCGCATGGTTAAAAACTTTTTTTTAACGAGTTTGCGGGAAAATGTATGGATTAAAACACATTTTTCAAAAAACGAATTTTTGCTAAAATATAAAATTTAAATAGATACAATTGAAAATTTAGAGCAAATTATCACAGTTTTAAAAAATCTTGTTCACGAAAATTACTATTAGATCGGGGTGAATTAAAATAAGAAATGAAGGAGATTTCTAAGATTTTGGTTTTAACCTAAATTTCATACGATCCCTACTTCAAATGATTTCTCCGTCAAAAATATCGCTGACATCTTTCAAATATAGTTCTTCGGTTGCTTTATTGGTCAATGGAGGCGTTATATGGACATACACAAGTTTTTTTACTACTGCTTCTTTTGCTACTCTTGCTGCTACCACAGGTTCCATGTGACAATTTTAGATATCTTTCAATATCTTCATCGATCGAAGTTTAAAACGATTAATTGCTAATTGTTCTTTTTTTTTGAATAAGAACATAAACATGGGCGATCGCAGCAGCAATAAACGCTATGAGGAACAAGATCATTGGAATCCAAAGAAACTCTAATCTTAGGAAATAAGCAACATCTCTACCAAAACCAAATGGCTGCGGAACATAAATGAAAACTAGGAATACGAAATAAGCAATTACTATTAACCATCGTAGCCATTTTGGCAAGCCTAAGCCGTGAATGTAGGTGAACACGAGCATTGCGAGAAATCCAAGCAAGAACATAGCCCACATGGGAGGATTGGATCCAAAATCGACCCATTGAGCAATTGCCACTATGGTTGCGTGCACAGCAACGTAAGACTCCACGATCAACACCCACCATTTATTCAAGTGCATGCGAGTGTATGCTAGTACCATCTGTATAAACAAGAGACCCATGAAGAAAAAACCACTGAGCAAGGCGGGAGAGGAATCCATTGGATGGAACCAGAACGTGTACACTAATGCCCAACTGAAGATTAATTGATGACTCTTCATGAAAGTGTTTGCGACTTCGGGTCGCATTAACTTTTTTTCCTTAATACCAAAGAATAAACCACGCTTGGGATTTTGCATGACTAAGAGAATCGAAAGCATTATGATTACGCTTCCTTGACTCGTTAAGATTGCTACATCTTGGGCAAGCCCATCATACCATAAATGCGTCTGAAGTAAATGAAGAAGCGTAAAGCCTATTAAAATGAGTGCCATCATCCCAGTATATGCAAGTAATTTCTTTTCATCGAGTTTTTTAGCGTGATAATTCTTATGTGCCCAAACAATGACAAGCCAAACGGAAAATTGATGTGCTCCGTAAAAAGTCCAAGTGATGATCATGGTTAGCGCGTCTCGAGCATTCAGTTTCCAATAATAATCTTCGGGGCCCGTGTCGGGATTCAAGGGTGGGAAGTTGAGTCGCAAAAAAGGTTCGAGGTAAAAGATGAGAATCACTTCTACCACAATGAAGATAATAAGTCCTATCCAGACTTTAAACGCAGGGGTTCTAACCATGGAAACGCTATTTGGCGAGGTTATACTTACCATTTGATTATCATTTTCAATTTTTATAATAGAAAGAAAAAAAAATGGAATATAAAGTTTCATCTCATATCCTATAAATATGAAATGTCTACATATTATTTATTAAAGCATTGGCTTTCTTATAGGTATTGGATTACCCAAATAGAACTATTAAGAAATATCTTCTTTATCCATATGACGAATCATTTTGGAAAGAAATATGTTTCAACATATCTCCGATATTCCCCTTCCAATAACTTGAAGACGAAAGTTTTCATTTTTTAATATGGTAAAAGACAAATCTTTAAAAAGGATTTTAACCAACATTTACAAGTATTAATTTTTTCTTTAATTTTATACAGATTAAGGAGATGTATAATCTAATGGCAAAAAAGAAAGCTCCAGTAAAAAAAAAACCAGCACCAAAAACACCCGCTAAGAAAAACGCTCCACCTAAGAAAAAATAATTTGCTTAAAAAGGAAAGAAATAAAACTTCCATTTTTTTTAATTTTTGATTTTATTTTATTTTATTTACATCTTTAACATGATCTGGAATATCAATATCCTCGAGATAAAAGAATATATTGATTTAAAGTGTTATTAATACTTTCATTATAGTTTTACCCTAAATACTCCTCGATTGGGTGCAGATTAAGAATAATTGGAGGATGTATAAAGAGGGAGAGTTATTTTAATTGTGAAGAAATTTTAAGTATTTTTTAATAAAGAATGAGGAGTGAAGACAAAATCATAAAATTTTTATGATCCCGATTTATTAGTTACATAACTAATGAAGACAAAAACGGAAAAAGACGACCAAGAGTCGTGCCAATCCACTATAAATCCCAGCGAGTGGAAGGGAAGAACAATAGAAATTGACGATGCTGGGACGGGTGATCTCGTCGGAGATGCCTTTATTGGCTTTCGAGACGCGAACACGGGAAAAGTTATTTTTCAATCGGTTCCAGTTGCCTTTTATAACGAAGAGAACAAGGAAGAGGATGGACCGAAAAAACATATTCTAAAGATTGTTATCAAAGCTCTTAAAGCACTTAATCACGCAGAGGGTGATAGAATACTTCTATGTCGGGGTAATTGTTTTGATCTTGTTAGAGAATATTTTGACGAGAACAAGATATATTACGAGCCGGCAATTGTCGAAGGAGAGCTCCAGGATGCTGTGGAGGGCAGATTTCTTCAACACCTCAGAAATTTAGGAGTACGCTCGAAAAATCTTACGATGGACTCAGGGATCAAGAGATATTTTATCTTGTTTAACTGGGTATGTAAGGACTTCCCAAATCGGGAGCGTTACGTTAAGACGGGCTTCCCAGCGTGGAAAAGGAAATGGCGTAAGATTGCTTTGGAGAGATACCAACAATTTAAAATCCCTAATTCTCGGAGAAGGGAATTAATTGAGCAAAGAGCTAATGAAATCTATAAAGTTATGCTTGAGAAATCTATTTCTGTAAGAGAGACAGTCTCTCAGAGAAGATAAGATTCCTAGTATTTATAGAATAAATCTTTATTTTTGTTGGAAAAACAATTCCTTAAACTTATTTTATTTAAATTTGGATAATTCTTTTTTATTACTATTATTAAAAAAATATATATTTATGTTCCTCTTTGTACCAGCTGTAACTCTTGCTATATGAGTATACTATCCGGTCCCGTAAAATACACTATTAAGAGGAAACTACTACGACAGAGACAAAAAGTAGAGGGATTAAATAACTAATAAAAAATAGAACATTATAATTCTAAAGGTGAATAAAGTATAAATAAAAGCGATTTAGAGAAGTTTTTTATCAGATTGGAGGAATTATTAGAAACTAATGGGTGTAATGCGCGCGATTTAACTAATGCAGAAATTATATTGAAAGAAATGAATATACCTAAAGATGAGCAGGAAGAATTTTTAGAGGATTGTAGATATTCTGGCGGATTTTGCGATTGTGAAATTTTTTTAAACTCCGAAGATTATTTGAGGGAGAAATACGATAAATAATAATTGTTTTCTAGATGGAAAACAATTGCTTTATTTGTGTGATTATAGTTGGTATCGTATTAATTTTTCTTTAAAACCAAAGTGGACCAATAAAGTATATTAATCCCGGAGTAGAAATACTTATAACATCAATTAGTGTATAGTTAAAAAAAGTAAATCCAAATAGGAAAAAATGAGTTGAGGAATGATGGGAGAAAGAAAAGTTTCAGTTTTTAGCGTTTTAGTACTTATTGTAGGACTTTCAGGCTTAGGAGTTGGAGCGTATTCGCTGTATAATTACCAGCAACTTATTAGTCAGGTGGAACCCCCTAAGCCGTTAGCAAGAGCATTTCTAAATTCGAGTTACCCAATCGCGGGCCTTGGCTGGACACCCGTTAATTTTACGGTCTTAGATTATGACACGACAGGTGACTTTAACATTACAACCGACAGGTTTATATGTCCGACTCCGGGGTATTACCTCATTTCGGCAATGCTTATGTTTAGCAATATGTACGATACGGAGATAATATTTTTGGCAGCGACTAGAGAGGGCATCTTAGTAGCGGGAAGTTCTGCACAAGCGTCTGGAACAAGCAGTTTAGCAACGGGTTTTACAGATATCGTATATTTAAACGAGTCAGATTACGTTGAGCTCTTGGCGTATCATACAGGGAATACTTCAAGGACAATTTATGGAGATTATACAGGCGCTTATACGTACTTTACGATAGCAGCTACAGATATTTTAAATTAATAATATTTTTTTTTATTAAAACATTCAGAGTGGGAATTTGATTTCTGAAACTGAGGAATCTAAAAAGCTAGATGGAATTAAAAATTAAAAATCGTAATCAAGAGAAAATGTTCGACCGATCCACTCTTGAAGATTTTCAGTAGGTCCTATTTTTCCGTCAGAAATGTTAAGTTTTCGATAATCTTTCATTATTTCGGAAAAATCAGTGACTTTAATTAAAGCCCCATCTGAAATCTTTAATTCGATAACCGTTTTAAAAGATAGAGGGCTTTGGAATCCCATGTGAACGTACATGGAGTCTATGAAGTCCTTAGCAATTAAAATTTTACCTGTGAATTGAGTTTTAAACTTTAAACTTTTGTAGGTAAGATGGAGTAATCCTTCTTTTTTAGTCTCTGGATTTACGCCATTGATTAGGGGAGGTTTTTTCTTCAGATCTTTAACAGTCACAGTCATTTCCTGTACAAGTAAATGATTCTCGGCGATCATATAAGTCATTATAAAACCACGCCAATTTGCTGTATGTGGAGAAATTGGTTCTAAACCATAATCGAAGGGTGATGGTAATCCTTCGCCTTTAAGTCCCACTATGGAATACGAGCTTTTGTTATAAATTAAATTATCTGGTACTTGTCCCGTCATTTTTATGATCAGAAAGTAATAATTTTATTTTCTTAAATTACTCATATCTTCAAAAATCTTTAAGCTTATTGAAAAGAAAGATGGAAATTAAATTTGAGTTATATTATCTTTTGAAATCACTTAAACTATGGAAAATATAAGAGCTGAGATAAAAAGGGAAGCCGACTAATTTCTTTTTAATTTCAAGCTGAAATCGAGACATGATAAATGACCAGAAAATATCAAAATCATTGAAAAAAAGTAAATCGATTGAAGGTAATCATAAATTAAAAAAAAAAAGGTTTTGGTGTAATTTTTATGGCGTATGTTTTATTCTGGGGCTGCTAATCCTATTAGTGGCATGCCTTCCACGAGATCATAAGCAATATGTATCTCATATTTAAATCCATCAATAGATTCCGCTAACATTAATAATCGTTTCATTGCGAGGTCCATGGATTCCTTCACCTTTCCGGGTTGAATAGCACTAACCGTGATACTAAACGAGCCATCCTTTACTGCCCATATAGCAGAGCGTAAAATGGGTTTAGAAATTGTTTTATCATCGGGATATTTCTTCATTGCCTCTAGATATATTTTTCCAACTTTACTTGATGCCCCATGGGGCCACCAATGTTGAGTTACTATTAACACTTCATTTTTCACCTATAATTAGTTTTTAACCTCAAATTTCAGAGGTGATAAAGAAGATTATTTTCTTATATTTAACTTTTATAATTTTGTATAAAAAAAAAATTCCAATATTTTTTTCCTCCTTTATGGCCTTTATTGCATTTCAATCCCGATTTAATACAAATAGGCTTGAATTTATGTAAAAGGAATTTTATAAATCATTAATTCTGGTGGTTTTATTATTATGAGGTTAAAATTAGAAAACTATCAATAAAATAAATAGAGAACATATTAAAGCGCTATCTTATAAGTTTAATTACAAATTATATTATTGGTGATAATGATAAAGAAAAAAAGTATTGAGCAGGAATTAAAAATTAAGAGCTCTCCTCACGAGATCTACGAGGTTTTTATGGATTCAAAGAAGCATTCTAAATTAACCGAGAGTAAGGCTAAGGTAAGTCGTGTAGTTGGAGGGAGTTTTTCAATATTCGAAGGTTCCTTAAGTGGGAAAAATGTAGAATTAATCCAAGATAAAAAAATAGTCCAAACATGGCGTGGTGATGGCGAGAATTGGCCGAAAGGGTATTATTCAACTATTACTCTTATCCTTGAACCTGTCGATCAGGGGACTTTAATAACATTTACGCATGTAGACATTCCTGAAGCCTCCTATGAATCGGTGAAAGAAGGATGGGACACTTATTATTGGGAACCACTTAAAGAAATGTTAGAAAAATAGAGATTTTCACAGAAATCTGTCCATGAGGTATTTCTTTGCCTTTATATTAGTTATGCTAAAATCTAAAGTATCAATTATATGCTGAGTTTGGTCATTAGCGATTTCTCTTGCTTCCTTTTCGTCCTTAGCGCTTATTTTGAATTTTCGATATGGAAAAATGTGGAATTTTACTGTAACATCATAATCTGGCAACCTGATTCCCTCTAATTATTTTAATATTATCGTAAAGGTTTTACTATACTTTAAGAAATCTTATGTTATAAAGCTAAATTATCTACCAGACAATTCTTCAAATTTATGAGTCTAAGGAAAAACAATAAAAAATAACATATGTTAGATTTCTCAATGAAGTATAGTTAAAAATTAAACGGAGCAAGAATGATGAGTGATAATATTAAAGTTAGACTTAAAAAGTTGGAAGCTATGCGTGCAGTGTTTTTTCATTCCCTCTCAAATACCCCGGAAGAAGATGCTTGGAATAGAGCAGAATCCTGGGCTAAAGAAAAAGGATTATTGCAAGTTGACTCTAGCATTCGGATTTTTGGTAGGAATATTTATCCAACGGAAAACCCTGAGCCACATGGATATGGGATTTATATAACAATTCCACCCAATTCTAAAGTAGAGAGTGAAGTATCAGTCCTTTCAATACCGGGAGGGCTTTATGCGGTGGCTAAATGCAACGGAGTGGAGGAAATGAGTATTATATGGCCAGAATTATGGAAATGGGTTGAAAATAGCGAATATCAGTATATAGGTGAAACGAAAGGAGAATACGGATTTGAATTAGGGTTTGAGGAATACATAAATTGGTATTCTATTTTAGTTGACAAAAGCGAAAGCAAGATGTTATTCGATCTTATGCTTCAGTTAAAAGAAAAATAGTTTCTTTTTCCAAATAAAATCAATTTATGAATGAATATTTTAACTATGTAAATTTAAAAAAAAAGATGAAAATAATTTAACTTTTTACCCCTAAGTAAAATAGTAAAGCGCTTATAATCATTGCAGATCTTATAAATATTAAACTAATACCAGGATCAAATAAACCGTCTAAAATTCCACCTGCTATATATAAAAAAGCTCCTAGGGACAAATAATAAAATCTTCTTCTGATGTCACCAGTTCCCTGTATGCCTTTTCTTAAAAAACCAAATCCGTCAAGAACGAGGATGGATAACAGAAAGATAAGAGCTAAGATCGAAACCATTGAATCAAAATTAAGGCTGTCATTAATTAGATCTTCTCCAGGAATAGCGGGATATGTGTAGATTAAAGCACTAGATGGGTCTAAGAATAATAGGACATCGAAAATAATGCCTAAGATTAAATAAATTACAAAAATTGACCACTTTTTTTTGGGAATAATCAATTCGGCTCCAAAAAACATGCCAAATATAGCAACCCCAGGAAACCACATCCAATTAATTAGACCAATAAATCCTAAAGAATTATCAATATTTGTTTGAGTTATGAGGACTGTTACGAAGTCCAAGAAATCTCCTGTAAAAATAAGACCAGCGAAAAAGTAAGTTAACCCGAGATATAATAGAGGATTTGAATGTGTTTTTCTTGCTTTATAAATCGCAAATAATCCGAAAAGGAGAGAGAAGAGAAAAACACCAGAGGCAGTAAGCCCATTTAACCAACCTATAGGAGTGAGTGTTATAAGAATTCACATTTTAACATATTTTATTTTTTTATAACTAACACAAAAATAATATTGTATAATAATTTCAATAAACATTAATATAAACTTTTCTCAATTAAATGATATTTGAATTTTTCAATTTAAATTCTGGGGGACTTGTATTAAAAATTAAAAGAAGTGTTAATAAAAAGAGGAGTATTTTGTTATAGATATGTTACAAGCAGCTGAAACATTCAAAGAAACAATGAAAGTATTAAAACCTAAATTAGGGGAAAGGAAGACGGATTACGTTGGAAAATTTCTTATAGGAACAGTAAAAGGAGATATTCACGACATTGGAAAGAATTTGGTTTCAATAATGCTTGAGGGAGCGAGATTTGAAGTTATAGATTTAGGAATAAGACGTATCAGCGGATCAATTCATAAAGGCAATTAATAAGTATGAGCCGCAGATTGTAGGTTTATCAGCTTTACTTACTACAACAATGCTGGAAATGGAAGAAATTATTAAAGCGATCGGAGAAGCAAATCTTCGCAATAAAGTTAAAATAATGGTAGGGGGAGCACCGGTGTCTGAACGCTATGCTTCTTCAATTGGTGCGGATTCTTATTCCAATAATGCTTCAGAAGCGATTGAAAAGGCTATTGGATTGCTGAAATGAAAAAAAACACTTTAGTCAAAAAAAAAATTGTTAAAATTTCGTTTTTTAACCTTTTTTATTACAGAAATTTGTTTCCTAGAGCTTCTTAAGGTTTTTGAAATTAAGATATATACTAATTTTTTCCCTCAATTCATAGGACAAAAAGGATAATGAATTATTAGTATTTCTGAACTTGCCTTTTCCATTAATTAGCATTGAAAAAATGTAAAACGGGTTAATCATTTAGAAAAGATTTAAATATGAAAATTATTATGTCTAGTTTTGTATTATTTTTTACAAAAAAGGCGTATTTAAAAGAAACATTACCACAGGGAAAGTTTGATAAAAATAATACACATTTAACAAAGATGATTAAGGAAATTAAAGAGTTTTAATTAAGATAATATGCTTGACGCAATTTTTAAGATCGTCATTTTTGGTGATACGGGTTGTGGAAAAACAACATTAACAAAAAGATTTAAAACAGATTTATTCAAATCAGATTCTCAGATGACTATCGGAGTTGACTTTGAAACTATAACCTTCGAGGTTGATGGAAAAAAGGTAAAGTTAATGATCTGGGATTATGGTGGTGAGGAAAGATTTCGATTCATCTTACCTGAATATGTAGCTGGTGCTATAGGAGGGATATTAATGTATGATATTACAAATTATCCATCTCTTGCTCACATTGACTATTGGTTATCCGTTATAAATGGTAAAAATGAACAAATTCCACTAGTTTTACTTGGCGGTAAAGCAGATTTAGAAATAATTCGAGAAATTCCTTTTAAAGAAGGAAAAAAAATTGCTAAAGCAAAGGGTTTTAGCGGTTTCACGGAATGCTCTAGCAAGACGGGTGAGAATGTCGAAAAATCATTTAAAAAATTAACAAGAATGATGTTAAGTAGATATTGATTTATGTCTGCTATTATCTATACGACAAGAAAGATTTAAATTCTCTTTCGTTAACTTTTATAATACATTCCTTTCCATGCGGGGTTATGCTTAGAATTGCGCTATCGATTACATCGATTGGGATTCCTTCTTTTGGCAAGACTTCATAAAACCAGTCACAAATAGCGCTATAATATGTTTCAACGGCGTCCCCATCTAAATCAGGCGTGAATGTCTTACTTTTCAAATCTATTATAATTTTTACTTCAGGTGTATAATGCTCAAAAGGATCTAGTAAATATCTACCATTTTGGCTAGAAATAGAGGTTCTTACAATGTCGTTAACTATGGATTTTAATCGGTTTAGCTTCATATAAATAAAAAAAGAATTTAAAAGTTATTTAATTTTATATTGACTTTTTAAGAAATTGGTAATGTATTCTTTGACTTTATTTCGGTCCGGTAAACTTGCTACCATGCCGTATATAGCAGCGTCCCCCTCTGAAGACGCTTCGGGATGCTCCTTAATTTCTTTAACAGCTTCCTTAAGATCCTTCAAGAATGTATCTACAATTCTAGCGTGGTGAGGATTAACCATCATATGTAAAGCGTTTGGGAATTGAATTCTGTCTAAATGCCACCCTTTCTTATCCATAATATCTCCTAAATTATAGATATCTACAGAGTCGGATGTAAAGGAGAAAACGCTCATCACAGGGTCTCCAATAATATAGAGTTCAGGGATTTGATTTATTCCATCAATTAATTCTTTGGTAGCCTGCATGACGATTTTAGCCAAGTGTAAATAACCATCGTTTCCTAAAGCCTTCATTGAAGCCCACGCAGCAGCAATTGGCCCACCAGGCCGAGTACCTCTCATAGAAGGGGATATATAAATGCCACCTGACCAGTCCGTATAAACTGAAAATTGATGTTTCCAAACTCTTTCTCTGCGATACAATATTGTAGAAGCACCTTTTGCTCCATACCCATATTTATGGACATCTGCCGAAAGAGAGGTTACTCCCGGTACTGAGAAATCAAAATCAGGAACATTATTACCAAGCTTCTTCACAAATGGAAGCATGAACCCCCCAAGACAGGCATCAACGTGCATTCCAATACCTCGTTCGTGAGCAATAGATGCGAGCTCTGAGATGGGATCCACTACGCCTCTTGGAAAATCACACGCAGAACCGACCATTAGAATAGTGTTCTTGGTTAGTGCGTTTTCCATAGCTTTTACATCTGCCCGATGGGTTTCTTTATCCACGGGTACTTTAACTATTTTTACTCCAAAATAATCTGCTGCTTTGTCAAAGGATGGATGTGCTGAACTGGGTACAACCATCTCAGGTTCTTTAATATGGGGGAATTTTTCCCGTGCCCAATCTCTATATGTTTTTACTGCCATTAAAAGACTTTCTGTTCCACCCGATGTCATACTTCCACAACACCGATTATCTCCTCCAAATAAGTCAACTGCCATGGAAATCACTTCCGTTTCAAATTGTTTTAAACTGGGAAAAGCCATGGGACTAAGAGCGTTCTTTGAAAAAAACATAGTAAAGGCTTTTTTAAGCATTTCTGTATGTTTTTCTGAAGCGTGATATACAAGGCTCCAAACCTTTCCATCCTTCCAATTTATGTCGTCTTCCCGTATTTTTTCCATTTTTTTGAGAAGGTTTTCTTCGGGGATTCCATTTTCTGGTAATACTACTTTAGGTCTAGCCATTTTAATCACTAAATAAAATTTGATATTTGAATATCTAAATTAAGTGTCGCATATTAAATAAACTTGAAATCATTAATATGGGATAAAACGCTATAAAATTAGACCTTTATACTATTAATGTAATACCTTAGAAGTAGATTTAAGTTTATTTAATCCCAATTGATATTCCGAACACATTTTGTAATTAGGAAAATCACAAATTTCTTTAGCTTTTGGAAGATGGCACGACCGAGTAAATGGGCACGATAATAATGATTCCTCCATTAGCTCAAATTCCTTGTTCATTTTATACCTCCTCAAATGAAAAGAGTATACTTTCTTTTCAGATAGTACGTATTAATCGAAAATTATTAAATTTAACTATTATAATCTCTAAATTCCTCAAATTATTGTTAATTTGTATAACGATTTGTTTATACAAATAAGAAGAGCTGTGAAGTCTTTAATGTATTGATGTTCTTCGCTATTTCTTCATATCAAGAAAACCGCCGGATCTCATCAATTTGCACGGTTTTAAATATTTTCTCCCCGTTAATTCTGCGAACTCGTCCAATTTTACAACGAGTTGTTTGTAGTTCTTTTTACCCATAGAAAAGGGACCAGGTGAACGATAACCGGTTGATACAGCTTTATCAATTATTTTATAATTACTAACACAGCCTTCTTCTATCATCCTACAGCCTTCATTTAATTGGATTGCTATTAGGAGTTCGATATCGACCAGGCCTGCTGTTTTTGAGCGATCTATACTAGGTTCCTTATTTTGAGACCAATCATAGAAGCCCCGACCGGTCTTTTGTCCAAGGTTGTTTTCATTAATAAGTTTCGTAAACAACTTGTGAGGGGCAAAGTCTGGGGACAGAGTTTCTTCAAAGTATTTCATCGCGTTAAAAACCGTGTCTATTCCTATATAATCACATAAGCAAAAAATACCCATAGGCATAAAATCGATTACATCAGCATCGAGTTGCTCAAAGGGGATATTTCTAGCGATAGCTTGTTCAATAAGCCAAGTTATATATATTTCAATAGTGCCTACGATTCTATTTGCGATGAACCCAGGAGATTCTCTTTGAAGTTCAATAAGTAATCTTTTTCCCTCTAAGCTTGGTAACTTATGGCCAACTTCTGTCGCAATTTTTAGAGTATCTTCTGAAGTTTTTTCTCCTTTCGTGATTTCGATTAATTTATTTTCGAGTGGTGCAAAAAAATGCATTCCGATGACCTTTTCAGAGCGCCCCGAAGCTTTTCCAATTTCTGTAATACTCATTGTTGATGTATTAGTAGCGAATATTGTATGTTCGGGACAATATTGCCCTAATTTTCTAAAAACCTCTTTTTTAATGTTCATAACTTCAGGAACAGCTTCAATAACAAAATCTACATTTTCAACAGCATTTTGTAAGTTTACTTCTTTTACTAACCTTTTTACGAGGATTTCAGTTGTAATTTTATTTTCTAATTGCCCTTCTTTTTCAAGAACTTTTAAACCAGTCCTGGGATCGTTGACAATTCTATCCACGGCCTTATTGATTAATTCTATGCTAAGATCGTTAAGGATCACCTTGCTAAAACCAGCCATCAGCGCTACTTGGGCGATTGCGTGGCCTTGTATTCCTGTCCCTATTATTGTAATGTTTTTTACATAAGAAATATCTTGCATTTGAATCCAACTATTAATTGGTATTTATAGTTTAAGAGAATTCACTGTTTTTTAAATTATTCGCTCTCTTTCTTAATCTCAAATGCATAAAATGAAAAATCAATGACTCTCGTAATTTTACCTTATTAACAGCATAAGGCTCAACTAATTATATTGCGATTTCCTATTAAAATATTAAAAAGGATTTTAAAACACTTGATTTATAGATTTTATACAAATTTACTCTCAAATTGAGCATAACGATAAAAGAAGGATGAAATGTGTCACTAAAAGAAAAAAATAGCGACAGTAGCGTGCGAAAGTTAGAACTTAAGAATCAGACGGTTTTTTTCAAATCGGCAGAATACATGTCTGAATTAGAGGATGAATCTATCGATGTAGTAATAACTTCTCCTCCTTACAATCGTGGAAAAACATATTCTTCGGATTTTGGTGAGTTTCATAATGATAAGATGGTTGATGCTGAATATTACGCCTTCTTAACTACCATTTGGTCTGAATGTTATAGAGTAGCAAAAAGAAGTGCATTATTCTTTCTGAATATTGGTGATTCTGCGGGAGATCAAGGGAAATCTGAAAAAGTCGCTAAATCTGCTGAAAACGCATCCTGGAAGCGAATTCAAGATATTATATGGGTTAAATCGTTTCTTGGGAAAGGACACTACACTCCATCAGGAGGAAATCAACGGTTAAATAATCTCTGGGAACATATTTTCCTCTTCGCAAGAAATACTAAAGAGTATAAAATTGACTCAAAAGCGATAGGGATGCCGTACACAGATAAATCCAACATTGGGAGATATTCTGACACAGATTTAAGAGATCCTGGCAATGTGTGGTTGATTCCCTACGTAAAAACAACAGGAGCAACTATTAAAAAAGGTCACGAAGCTCCATTTCCAATAGGGCTCCCGTATAAATGTTTTTGCATTTGGAACCATTTTAATACATTTATACGGGAGCCCTATTGGAAATGG
>DATKTW010000063.1:0-9299 GCA_035530895.1 Candidatus Nanopelagicaceae bacterium | reverse complement strand
CAGTATTGACGGTAAACGAATTACTATTAGTTTGATTTAACAATTTAAACGATATTCCGTTATCAATACTCCGATATATACCGTATGTTACTGCATTTTCCGAAATAGACCATCTTAAAGATACTATTCCGTCTGTGTTTGGATTCGGAACGATTGTATATAATATTGGTGTTGTGGGTTCAACGACAGGGTCTGGAGGTAATGTTAGAATCTTGACTTCAACCGATTGAACGTTCGAATTACCAGAATTATCGAGAGAATTTGACGCTACTACGTAATAACTGTAATTTCCATTTAAAGCAATCGTATCTGTGTAAGTAGTGGTAGTAATTGTTTTCCATAAAGCATATGTTCCTGCGTTTAAACTTCTATATATTTTGTAAGACGTCGCACCACTTGAAATAGACCACTTTAATTTTACAATACCGTCTGCACTTATGGCCGGAGATATAGCGTTTAACACGGGAGTTGACGGTAGTGGTATTGGAATATTAACGGTAACTAATTGCACATTAGAAAATCCAGAATAACCAACACTATTATAAGCTCTTATTTTAAAATTATAAATACCGTTATTTCCAGTCGTATAAACGTAACTCGTTGCAGATGTTTCTGTTACTAACACATCGTTGCAATATATTTTGTAATACGTAGCAGGAGAATGTAAAGAATCGACAGGTGGAATAGACCATCTCAAAGATATTATTCCAGATGAGCTTTGGTTTGGATAAATTGGATATAATGTTGGTTTGGCTGGAGCGTAAACAATAGCCAAAGATAATGTAGAAAACGATAGGATTGTTGTTAAGATCAAAACGATACTTATTATTAACGATTGTTTTTTTGTCATTATTTACCCCTTATTTTTTAATTATTATTGTTGTGTCTTTTTTGTTTTTTGTGTGCGTTTTGCGATTGAAAATCAACGGTAATCCAAATTTAACGAAAAGGATTATCACGACAGCTCCAACAACTAAGGCAATTATCCATCCAAATATATCTCCAAACATATCCCAAAACTGTTCCCATCCACTTGGATAAATTGGAATTGTGGTATTGCCAGTAAGGTAAGGATCGTATAACCAATCTCCAGGGTCGAGATCAGGTGGAAGGCTAATACCCTCGTGTTCCTCTAAGTCAAGTACTACGGTAGAAATAAATTGAACGGTTGTTCTGAACGTCTGCTGTGTATAAACGTTTTTAAATTGTACTGCTGTTACTCTATTTTTAAAATCGTTTGTAATTCCGCCCTGTATCCATGCGTTTCCAAGAAACGTGTCGTGTAGTATCAAAGCGTATTTCCTATTAATTTGTTGGTTTGTATAGGTAATCTCTGGTTGCAATACGTAATTTGTTGCGATTGAAATGGAACCTGTAGTTGGATTAGTAAACGGAGTTCCTACTCCATCAGCATACCGTAAATATTGTTGTAACGTAATCCCTGATTGAGATAAACCAGTAGACGCACCTAAATTATAGGTCGTAATTACGTTTGCAACTTTAACAGCACTCGCAGAATCTTTATCAACTGCCGTTGCGGTCAATCCGACCGATACGGGATCTTTGTTAGTATATAAATCCTGATAATCGCCACAAAAACCCGCAGACTTACCTATTACTTCTAACGATTGAATGTTATATACTTGAACTGCCGAAACAATTGTAACTCCATTAATTACCGTCCCATCCAAATCGCTCCATGTAGGATTTATTCCGACTACTATGTTTGCTGTTTCTCTAATTGTTTGTGGTGATATCGTTCCAAATTGAATCGTAGAATATTTATAATCGCAATAATACTCTGTTTGAAATATATAACCAAACCATTGCGATATTGCAGCGTATCTGCCTGTTTCTTCTGCTTGATAGTTTATGTTAGGAAGGCAATCTCTTATATCCTTAGCAGAAAAACTATACACATCAAATTCAAATATCCCTTCTGCTAAATAAATTCGATTTGTTTCGTTTCCGCCTATCTGTCCGTAATTAACAAAACCAAAGGTGCTAACTCCGCCTTGAACTTGGAAAAATGCTTTATCAGGGTTTTGATGCAATTGAACGTTAAGCCAATCCCACGTAATCACATTTCCTAAAACAGCATCGTCAGATTTAGCAATAGGTAATGTAAAAAGTCCGAGTAATCCACAAAAAATAAATGTGAGAAGGAATGTTTTTTTGTAATTCAAAAAAACATCACCTCTATGCGTGTAGTGTCGTGAACGTTCCTAAAATTGCCTCTAAATCGGTTGCGTCAGAAACTTCGAAAGTTCCAATATCGGTTCCAACTAATCCAATGTCAGCTCCCATTAACAATTCAAACGAAACTTGGTTAATAGCCGTGTAGTCAAACGATAATACAGAATTAAATACTATGTATGCCATTTGATCTTCACCAGCCACGTCGAAAAATACGAATGCTATGTTATTGTCTGTTATTGTAATGTTAACTTGCGCTGGATCTTCGTCTTCTATCCCAATAGTGATGTTAAACTCAAATTGAATTACGTTGTAAGTAGTGTACCATGTTATTGGTGCGGAAAGATTGACAGCTACGGGTTCTGAAATTGTTGGGTCGTATGTTGGACATAAAATATAATCGGTTGGTTCTGAAATGGTGTAAAAAACAGTATAATTACCAGAAACGTCAGTTCCATCGATTACTGTTAAATCTCCATCAACCATTAATTCAATAGCGTCGGCAGAATTGTTAAATACGTAACACGTGTAGTCAAAATTTTCGTAGTTGTTCACTAATAAATGATAATTTTCGGTGGCACCGCTGATTACTCTGAGATAGAACGCAGGATAATCGGTCAAATCTTCTATAACTGTTTCTGCTTCGTCGTTGTCTATGCCGGTTAATACTTCGTAATTGGTAAAATTCCTGAAATCGATAGCTTCCCAGTCTCCTGTTTCAGTAATGTTAATAGGAACGTATAAACCGATGTAAACTTCGTCAGATTTATCATCACCAGTTAAATAATCAATAGCCGTAAATGTCGAAACATCGGAAGGAGTTGTTGTAGGAGGTGCGATAGCAAAGAACCAGAAGGCACCGACAAGTGCAAATATACCGAGACAAAAGATAGCAAGAACTGCAATTAGAGCGACTTTTGATTTACCTTTTGGTTTTGAACTCGATTTGGTTTTTGTACTTTTATATGCCATATTTTTTAACCTCTTTTTTATTTTAATTTTTTTTAGGTTTTATTTAGATTTTTATCTACTCAATTCTGAGTAGTATTTATCTTATAGGTTATTTATGTTATTTAAATACTTAATGGTCTACTCATTGTTTTATTAATACCAAAATAACATCTTGTCAATAATAAAGGTTACAATAGCTTTTTTGTTGATGTTTAACATCTACTCAAAGGTGAGAAAAGTTTTATATATAAAAACAAAAAAAGATTAAAAATTAGCTTTTTTTAATAGGTTTTGAATAAAATTTATATAGGAATGGAATTAAGATTTTCACCCTTATCCATCAAAATCCATTTCTTAGCGTATTTTATTTTATCCTTTGATTTTCTTTTTACATTCCACTTTTTTATATTGTCAATTATGCCTTTAATCAATTCACTCACTTCCTTTATTTTTGTTTATCATATCATTAAACCTCTTCTTTTTTTATTTTCTCTAAAAGCTCTGGATATTTTTCAATTAGAATTTTCATCAGGTCTTTTTTATCAAATGTCTTTCCATCTGCTTGATTCATTTTATCAAAAATATCTTTTTTTGCTAATTTAATATATGGATCTAAAGATTGGCTTGTCTTATGTCGTGCAAATCTTTTTACTTCCTGAGAATCCAGATCCGATTCTAATAAATGAGTTAATCTCGATCTGCGAAACGAATGAGTTGTGATATCTTTATCCAATCCTGCTTTTTTTTTTGATTCTTTCACTATTTGCCAAGCTCTTTGTCTCGTCATTCTTTTTGACATTTGGGATGGAAAAATATAATCATTTGGTCCTATATTTTTATCATTACAATAGCGAATGGTTTCAGAATAGACTTCCGGAGGGATGGGTTGCTTTTCTGGATTTTTCTTGTCTTTTTTTTGTTTCCAGAGGATAACATAAGTCCTATTTCCCTCTTTGATTAAGTCTCTTCTTTTAGTATCAAGTACTTCACTAATTCGCATTCCCGATCCATAAATGAATTTAATTAACCTAATGTCTCTTGGTTTGATCACTTCACAAGTAATTAATTGCTCATATTCTTCTTTAGAAACCCATTCTTTAGAATATGTTTTTGACATTCTATTCAATATTATAAAGTTTTACAATTAGAATTATTGTTAAACTTTTCTAAGTCTTTCGAGTGAAATTTTTTTCTTGTTTATAAAGGGATTCGGTGAACATTCATTAAAGTTTTACAATTCTAACTTTTTGTTAAATAAAAAAATGATTTTTCCTTTTTAAGACGATACATTAAAAGCATATTTTCTCGTTAATAATTCCATAAAAAAATAATTTTTTTTAAAGTAGTGAATAAATCTACCCATTTTTGAGTAGATTAATCTCAATTAAATTAAATAAAAATTGGAATTATTCGCACGATTTTGAGAAAGGAAAGTCCTTACTCCTTATTTTTTACATCTACCCAATATTGAGTAATAGTTTAAATATTTTAAGAATAATATATTATGTGAGGTCTGGAGTTTGGCCATGATTTATTCCTCCACGAATAGAAAAAAACTCCATGAACCTCTTTTTTTAAACATTTTATTTGTCTCCAGGAGAGAATTATCTCATAATTTTTTAATTTCATCATTAACTTTCTTCGCACTCAGATTTAAATTTTCCTAAAATTTTCCTTAAAAAGAACGGTATTCGAAACAAAAAATTGTTAAAATTGAAAATATCGTGAATTATATCGAAGAATGTTTGAACGAATTCTACGAAAATAAGTTTTAAATCTATTTTTTTGTATTCAGCGTGACATAATCCAAAAATCCACAATTCGCTATTTCTACTAGCTTTTAATTGTAATACTAGATGGTTTTTAATGTTAAAAAAATTGTATATTTGTGAGTGAAGATATTCGTGGTTGATTGTTTCAACGATATATTTTAAGACATTTCTGTGAATTGGTAAAATAAGATTAGTTTTCATCCAATTCGTTAATTGGACTAATTGGATCGTTTCTTCGCTCACAAATTTGTATTTATATTTTTTCATTTTAGTCGTTTGTTGCTATTCTCCTGAACCATTGCGAAAATATACTTAGTATTTTCCATTTTGAGTATATAACGATAAGTCTTTCAAATCTTTAATTTTAATACTGTTCCAGGTATTTTTTTAATTCTGATTTTGACATTGATTTAAATTTATCTGGATTTTCCTGGTATTCTTCTTTTTTGATCCGTCCAATATTTTCTTTTACCCTTTCTCTTTTACCTTTCACTTCCGGATTGTAAAAGATTTCCATCTCGTAAAAGTAGATATAGTTTCCACTCGTTCTCGGTTCAATTCGAGGGTTTTTTAGTTCTTTAGCGAATATTATTAACTCTTGTTGACATTTTAAAGCGTCCTTAATCTTTGAAATCTCATATATTCGATTTTTAATTTCTTTCAAACTCATTGCTCTTATTATTCGTTGGTTAATTTTTATATGTTTGTATATATCGAAACATCTTTTTTTTCTAGAATTTTTAAAAATTTTCTGATTTTTTCATATTTTTTAGAATGGTAGTAGAATGGTAGTAGTCCCATCATCAACATTCATTGGGATTTCCATATGACCGAAATCTACACTCTCTCAGCCTCTAATCACCTTTCTTAATCTCTTCAAGATTGAATCGAGTCTGATTATGAATATTAAGCTATCAAGCTCCCTCATGGTGTAGTCTCTCAGTTTTGTTAAATAATCGGTTAATTCTGATTTAGTAATGTTATCTTCGTTTTTTGTCAATTTCTCTCTAAAATCTTTAAATCTTTCAGTTCTTTTAATAAGTCTTTTACATCTAACTTTAAACCCTCTAGTTATATCGTCTATATTATTAGATAGAATGGTTTGCAATCTAACACTTCGTTGTTCTTGTTTAGAGATTATAGTATCGGGATCCTTTAATGCTATATCGCCTTTGTATCTTTTATTTATTCTCATAAAATTTAGATTTACTAGTTTTGTTATATCACATTGTCGATTATGCACATTTTGAATAGTTTTAACCACTTCATTATACTCGTCCTGTATGAGCTTTTTCCAATCAGATGAATATACTAAATCCTCATCATCTAAAAATTTATTAATGCCCTCATACATTTTATCTTGGATGTTCTCCCTCCCTCTAAACATTTCTTCTCTTATTTCATCTAGTTTATCCTTTATATGCCATATTTTCTTATCTAAGTCTTTTTCAATATCTTTCATAAAGTCTGAGCTTGATATAAATGGTTCTCTAATTGTTGGTTCTTGATATGTTGGTTCTCTATACCTATTTAAATTCCATTTACGATTAACATCTCCTATTTTCGATAATAAATAATTGCAAAAGTCTCTCACTTTACTTTCAGTCAAATCCTGTTCCAATCTATAAGCTGAGACGCTATTAAGCTCAATTCTTTTTTTAAGACATGCCCACATCCATCCCATATATTGATATTTTTCTTTTCTACTGAGATTACAATCATCAATAATCTTTATGAAACCTTTTATTTCGGTATTAGATACGTTGTAATCCTCATCTACATCTTTATTATCTATCTCGCAATACTCTAAAAAATCGGGATTTACTCCTATACTTTCTGCTTTTATCCATCTCCGCATATTAAGAAATATCTTCAATCCGCTATTATCTTGGTCATGCAAGATATAGGTATGGAAATTCCTCACTTCTGATAATTCAATTAATAATTTAATAGCATAGCTGGTTGCGTTTTTACCTAACACAATACCATAATAACCTTTCATATATCCAAGATTCCCTAATTCTTCCATTATTGCCCTCATTGTTTCGTCTTTTTCTGATATTATTAGAAAGAATGGCGTTTTTATGAATCTCTCTATTGTACCATTTGGATAATCTTTCGAAGGTTCATCTGTTAAAACAAAGGGATTCATACCCGTATCATAAACCGTTATTATTGCTCTTGCCTTAACATTTAAGTAATCTCGGGCATAAACCCAATATTTATACCCTAAATAATTATTAAGTTCTTGACAATATCGGTCTATATTTGCTTCTCCGAACTTATCCTCATTTGAAATGTCTAATTCACCTCCCGATCTTGTCCGAATGATATAAAATATTTCTCTTTTCTGTGTTTGTTGAAGTGTTAAATCCAATTGTTTAAAAACGTATCTCTCGTTCATAAATTTAATTGATTCTATTCCCGATTTAGTTGTTCGGTTATTTATTCTCATTGTCATAATGTAGACCTTCCGATCATTAAACATATACCAGATCAAGGGTATATGTTTCATAACTCTCTCTTCTGAAATGAAATTTGGATATTTTCCAATGTCTCTTATATATATTTCTTCTCTATTCATTTTTTTTATCAGACCTCTTTAATATAATTCCAACAATTTTGACACAACCATATAGTATAATTCTGTAATTCAATTGGTTTATGGATAAACATTTCAATATCTTCATAATGGATAGTGTCTTTTTTACAATGCTTACAAAACATTTTTTTGGGCGTTTTTTTTCACCATTTTTTTAATTTTTTCAATTTTAGCATTTTGTCCTCAACCCCATTTAGAGTCTGGGGTTAGGACTGGTTTCCTATGCTAAGTACCTAGGTACAATTCGAATATTTAAGTATTTGTATATATCCAAATAATTTAGGAATTAATGAAAAAATGTTTTAGAGAATTTATAAATTAAAAGATTCTACGAAATTAAAAAATAATGATGAATTTATCCAATATCAAAAAATCGTTCAAAATTTTAACTTTTTCAATACTTTTTGGCGATTATTTGGAAAACATTTAAATACCAGACGAATCTTTTTTTAATTGATGATGTCTTTAAATGCAACCGAGAAAATTGATTACGATTTCTTAGCTGCCAAAAAAATATTTCAAGAAATTGGGTTTGAAGTGATTGGCACGAAATTCATTAATGAGGACAAATATTTCGTTGTTAAAAAAAAGAAAAAATAATAGGATCCGCATAAAACCTCTTTTTTAATACATTTTTACGTTCTTAGAATAAGGGTGCGAAACACAGTTTGATATTGTAGACATTAAGTAGTTAATAGTTAAATAATAAAAACATAAATAGATTTGATGTATTAATATTCTTAATATGTTTTCACTATTTTGGTGCGAAAATTGAGCGTAAATTATCTAAAAACCGTAAATAATTTAGTTGATAAGGAAAAATCAGAATATTACAGAATAAATAAAACAAAAAGACATTTTTGGCATAGCAGGTCAGAATCTATTTCGTGTAGAGTGAGAGACAAAAATCTTGGAATAAATGCATCTGGATATGCAATGAATATTCGAGCATGTCTTATCAACGAAGACGAGAAATTTAATATAGAATTAAACAAAACGATGTTAAAAATAGATAGTCTCGATAAACACCAATTACGAATGTATGTATATGCTAAATTTCCTGATCAATCCAGAGAAATGATTGACAAAAAGATAGGCCTTATTATAGGTTCATTAACGAGGGAAGAAATCAGAGAAGCTTTAAATTTGAAAGAAGTAGTTTCATGTAGATTATTAGGTTATGAAAAAGAATTGTTTTATCTAAAATGTTATTCCGTTCTTGGTTTACCCGCATATATATTAAGGTGTTTATATCATTTAGATTATTCTCACCTCAAATTTGAAGAAGAAATAGAATCTGAAGGGTTGGGAAGTTTGGAAAAAGGCTTAGATTTCGATTACTATCTGAAAAAAGTTAGATTTCTTTAAATCCGAAAATTTTCTTATTTTTATTTTTTTACAATTCTCTAAAAGGGTGAGTTTATCAAAATCGCATTACAACCGATTCTCATCCATCTAATTAACCAAAAAGTTTATTTGGGTTGTTTCATTATATTATTTAAGGAATGTGAAGAATTCCTAAGAATGATTAATATGAGTAGCTATGAATGTGGCTGTAAAGGTACATTTATATACCAAAAGGACACTTTTGACGACTATTTCAATTGCATAATGGAAGTATATAAATGCGATAGATGTGGATATATTTGGCATAAAATAAAAGAGTAAATAAAATGAAATCAATTCTGAGAAAGATTAAAAGGAGAAATTGTTTAAATAGAGCATGTACTGAATGTAATTGGAATTGGGATAAACAAGGATGTTATCTATTCCCTCAC
>DATKTW010000062.1:0-11976 GCA_035530895.1 Candidatus Nanopelagicaceae bacterium | reverse complement strand
GCGATATCACCACAACCAATTATCCCTACTCTCAACATAATATAACAGAAGTTAAGTATTTAACGTTATTTTATTAAGTTTGCTTAAAATTAAAAAGTTTTAGATGTGAGTTTCGGATAATAATATCGTATAATATAATTTATCGATATAAAAATAAAAAATCGACAAAAAATAAAACTTTAAATAAATTAACGAAGTAATCTAAACTATAATCTCATTATTGTACTAATTTAAGGTTGAAATAAAAAATGGTTGACCAGAATTTAATAAATAAGTTAAAAGAAATGAGAGAAAAGGGTGCTAGTAAACCCTCCGATTCCCTCAATATGTATGAATTTGTTAAACAGATGGCTGAGGAAAGCGAGGATTTAAAAGAAGAATTAGAAGACATTGATACTATGATGGTTCAACTCGTAATTACAGACGCTAATTATAAATATTGGGTAAAATTAGGGGATGGAACAGTAGATTATGGTGAAGGGGATGGTGAAGATCCAAGTGTTACCATGTCTGCAACAGGTGCAACTTGGTCAGGGCTGTCTTCTGGTGAGATAGACTCAACTAGTGCGTATATGTCAGGTGATTTAGTGATAGATGGAAACCTTCAAGACGCAATTGCATATGGTGAAATTCTATCTATCGCTATGGAAGAAGGCGCAAAATATTTTGAAGATTAAATCTAAACACTTTTTTTAATAATTACATTTTTTTCTTTTTTTTTTTCTTATAATAAAGCGCGAATTAAAAATATTTAATCTAAGGCATAGATTAATAAAACTGTTGTAGTACAAAAGGGAAAAAAATCTTTTGAGTTACCCTATATATTCAATTTCTCCTTGGAGTTGAATGTCTCTCGAAGAACTACCAACTAGTATTTTGAATGTGCCGTTTTCAACAATCCAAGAATTGACAGTTTCGTTATAAAAGGAAAGATCCTCTTTTTTCAACTCAAATAAAACTGTTTTCGTTTCGTTGGGATGTAGAAAAACTTTTTCAAACCTTTTTAACTCTTTTATTGGTCTTTCTACGCTTGATTCAACATCTTGTACATATAATTGAACAATTTCTTTTCCTTCAACGCTTCCAGAGTTAGTGACGTCAACGGATACTTTAATTTCATCATCACTTCTTATCTTATTCTTGTCAATCATTAAGTTTTCGTAACTATAAGTTGTGTACGATAAACCGAATCCAAAAGGGAAAAGCGGTGCAATATCTCTCGCATCAAAATGACGATAACCAACAAATATGCCCTCGTCATAATACACCTTGTCATCACCCGGAAAAGTTCTTTTAGAAACATGGGCGGGCGAATCTGATAATCTCTTTGGAAAAGTTATGGTAAGTTTTCCGGAAGGATTGGTGTCCCCAAAAATTACGCTTGCAATCGTATTTCCAGCTTCCATACCTCCGTACCACGCTTCAACAACAGAAGATACGCTATCTATCCAGCTATTCATGGCTATAGGACTACCGTTGATTAGAACTATGATTGTATTAGAACACTCTTTAGAAGTTTTCTGAATTAGTTCAATTTGCTCACTAGGTAATTCAAACGAGTTCTTATCTTCACCCTCAGCGTCCTTGCCAGGATCATGATTTAATCCAGCAAATATAATTGTTGCATCAGCTTCTGAAGGTACATTCGTGACCTCTACCCGGTTTAAACATTTTTCCTTCAACCCTTCAAGAGGACTAATCTCGTATGGAGGAAAATTAACTGAACTGCCCCCGCCAGATAAAAAATCATCTCCTACTAATTTATAGTTTTTATTCGGACCAAGGACAGCAATCTTTTTTATTTTATTAATATTCAATGGTAAACTAGCGTTCTCATTTTTCAGGAGGACAATTCCCTCTTCCGCAATCTTACGCGCTAAAGCTTGATGCTCAGGAGTATTTCTACTACCTTTAGGTATTGCTTTTTCATCGTCGTACAATCCAACAAGAAGCATGACTCTGATTAATCTTCTGATGTTATCATTCAGATTGTCTACTCCAAATTGTCCTTCCCGAAAGGCTTTAATCATCTTACTCTTGTTATATTTTTTTGCAGTAGGCATCTCGAGAGAAAGTCCCGCCTTAACACATCCCGCTGTATTTGTAAAATCGGTAGCATTCCAATCAGATACGGTAAACCCCCTAAAACCCCATTCTCCCATCAGTCTTTCTCTCAATAGATTGATGCTTTCTGAACCGTAAATTCCATTTACTTTGTTATAACATGTCATGAAAGACCACGCATCTGCTTCCAGGACAGTCGCTTTGAAAGCGGGTAGATATATTTCTTGCAACGCTCGCTCGCTTACTTCGGAACTAACCGTAAACCTATTTGTTTCTTGATTATTGCATATAAAATGTTTCACACATGCTGCTACTCTTTGACTTTGAATTCCTTTAACAGTAGCTACCGCTAGAACCTTGTTTAAATAGGGATCTTCAGTTTGATATTCAAAAGTTCTACCATTCATTGGAGTTCTATGAATATTAATTCCGGGAGCTAATAACATATGCGCCCCTAGATCTCGAACTTCTTCAGCCACAGCTTTTCCAAAATCGTAAGAAAGTTTTGTATTCCATGTGGCAGCTCTGCATATAGCGGAAGGAAAGTATGTAGATTTATTCTCACCCATAGTGTCAGCTCGAACGCCGTGAGGTCCATCGTACATGGTGAAAGGTTTAACACCTAATCTTTTAATAGGTTTAGTATGCCACATAAACCTACCTGAACTCAGTTTAAATTTCTCCTCTAGCGTTAATCTGCCTAATAAATCCTCAACTCTTTTTTCCAAATCAAGATTCTTATCCATAAACGGTAATCTTTGAATTTCTTCTTCTGAATATGTATTATTCATTTTCCTTCCCATTATGTAATACTTTAATTTTAAAATACGGAATAAAAAATAACTTTATTTAAATCAAAAAAATTTTTGATTCCATTGAATATAACACTTAAGAGTATAATGAGTGGGATTTTGTTTTTAATAAATAAAAATCTTACTCGTTTATAAAAAAAAAATAAAACAGAAATGAATTCTATGAGTGTTTTATTAGATTTATTGATTCTATTATTTACATATATATATGTGTTTGCTACTATTCTAATACCCGTCCAATTGAAAAAAAGAGACAAAATTACTAAATTTCAAGCTCGTAAAGCGGTGCATCTATTTGCTGGGTTAGCGGTTTTGACAGCACCTTATTATTCTTGGCCCTGGTGGGCTGTAATACTAGCTGGTTCAATGACAGTTTTAACTCTTTTAAGTTCAAAGAAAAGCAGTGTAAAACAACTCAAAGATTTATACGATTCAATTGGAGAAGAAGCAGAAGAAAAAGCAGGTTATCTACAGGGACCATTTCATTACTGCCTTTCGATTACCATATTAATTACTTTTTTCGTCATCGTTGCACCAAATCAAATGTATTTCCCTATAGCGGGAATTTTATTAATGATTATTTCAGATACCTTAGCATCAGTAATTGGTAAAAAATACGGTAAAAGAAAAATTAATCTCCCTTGGTTAAAGACTACCCGATCTTTAGAAGGATCTATTGCTTTTTTTGCTAGTGGATTTATCCTCTGCTTCATTTCGTTCACCTTTTTAGGAGTTACAAATCCGGTAACACAAGTACATCTCTCACTTGAAGTTGCTCTTTTATATTCACTAATTACTAGTGCTTTGGCAACGATAGTTGAACTAATATCTCCATCAACTTGGGACGATTTAACTATCCCAATCGCTACCGTGGTCATAGTGTTCTTGCTAACTCTAATTTAATAAGTAACTAAAGCCTTTTTTAAAGCTTGATTTCTATGGAAAATTTGCAGAAAACTTTCGATGTTATTGTTGTTGGTGCGGGAACGGGAGGTAGTACTGCTGCTCGGTTTGCCGCTGAAAAAGGGATAAAAGTCTGTCTTATCGATAGTAAGGACAAAAAAGAAATAGGGAATAAAATCTGTGGAGATGCAGTTGGATCAGAAATTTTCGATTTTCTTAAGATTAAACACCCGAGAGATGATGAACTTTCATGCAAAATTAAAGGTGCCAAGTTATACTCTCCCAACTTGAAGAAATGCATAGATTTAACCGATCCAAAACAAGCCGGTTATATTGTTAATAGGATAGAATTTGGTCAAAGATTACTTAACGAAGCATTAGATGCCGGTGTGGAACTATTTATTGATAATACAATGGCTTTAGATTTATTATATAGTCAAAATAAGGTTTCTGGGGTAAAGGTAAAACTAGAGAATGGAGAAAAAGTGGATTTACGGTCTAAAATTTTAATAGATGCATCTGGGTTTTATTCTCCCCTTAGAAAAAATGTAAAAAGCACATTAATAGAGAAAGAGATACTAAAGGAAGATAGTATCCTTTGTTACAGGGAAATAGTAAAGTTTTCTCCTCAAGATTTAAATATAACTAATCCCGATTATATTTCAATCATTTTAAATCGAGATAAAGCACCAGGTGGATATATCTGGTACTTTCCGAAAAATCAATCATCCCTCAATATTGGTCTCGGAACATTCATGAATCTTAAAGGCAAAGTAAAAGACTTATATCATCAATATGTTTTTAACGAATTCATAAAAACCTCAAAATACGAAATAATTTCGTCAGGTGGAGGTGTAGTGCCTGTTAGAAGGCCTCTTTGGTCGTGTACTGATAATGGAATCATGTTCGTCGGAGACTCTGCTTGTCAAGTTAACCCCCTTCATGGAGGTGGGATTGATCCTTCGATGAGAGGAGGTTTTTATGCTGCCAATACGGCAATAAATGCGGTTGAGAAAGGGGATTACTCCGTTAAATCATTATGGAATTATAACCATAATGTTATGACTAGTTTTGGTGCAGAATTTGCTTCTTTAGACTTATTAAGAATGACGCTCCAAATTCTCCCAAACGAAGATTTAAATTTTGCGTTACAACAAGACTTATTGAGCGGTGAAGAAATACTTGAAATTTCATCAACAGGAGAATTTGAATTACCCGTACTTAATTTGGTAACTAAAGCGTTAAAAGGAATTTCTAAGCCAAACCTTTTATTGGATTTAAATTACTTGAGAATACGGATGAACGAAATATCAAAACTATACAAGAATTTTCCAATAAATATTGAAAATTTTGAAGAATGGAAAAGACAGGCTATTCAAGTATATGATAAAATTAAGAAAATGTTAATAGATACCAAAAAAGTTAAATAATTATAAAAAGTGAATTTTATGGCTGATGTATTGAAAAGAAATTCTCTGAAGACAAGCACCTACGAATATCTAATAAATAAGATAAATCGAGAAGGCACGCTCCACTTTTCATTAATAGATCCTGATCCCACCAAACAAAGCCCTTCTAAAGCTGGAAAAATGGCCCTTTTCGCTGAACAAGCTGGAACCGATGCCATTTTAATCGGTGGAAGCACAGTATTTGACCAAAATTTCGTCGAAGCAACGATATTGGCCATAAAGGAAAATGTGAAATTACCTATTATAATTTTTCCTGGAGGTGTTGCCAATCTTTCAAAAGAAGCAGACGCAATCTTATTTATGTCGATATTAAATTCAGAGGATCCTTATTTTATAGTAGGACAACAAGCGCTTGCCTCTTATACTGTTAAAATGGCAAATCTCGAAATTTTATCTACTGGATACTTAATTATAGAACCTGGTGGCACTGCTGGTTGGATAAGTAAAGCTAAACTGCTTCCAAGAAAAAAACCTAAATTAACGGCGGCTTATGCATTAGCTGCAGAATATTTTGGTTTCAAGTTTATATATCTAGAAGCAGGTTCAGGTAGTGAAAGAATACCGTCTGAAATTATTCAACTGTGTTCAAGCATTTTAAGTATTCCGATAATTGTAGGAGGAGGAGTAAGCTCTATAGAAAATGCAAGAAGTTTTGTCGAAGCAGGAGCTGATATCATTGTAATGGGAACATTTTTAGAAAATCAAGTTTTAAAGGACAATGGGAACTCTTTAAGAGCAATTATCGATGAAATTAAGGAATCCGGTAAAAATCGAAAAAAGAATTATAGCCTAAAATAAAAAAAAACATTCCATTCTATGAAGTTTAAAGACGCTATTGAGATAACTCGACCTATTAATTGTTTAATGGGAGCTTTGTCCATAGTTATCGGGTTATTAAATACGCGATTAAATGTGCCTTTTGACAAATTAACGATAAATATCATTCTAGGCGTTGTTACATATATCTTCATCGCAGCTTCAGGTAATACTATCAACGATATATACGATATCGAAATTGATAAAATAAACAGACTAGAACGTCCTATTCCAAGAGGTTCAATAAGTTTGAAACAAGCTAAAGGACTTTTTTTTCTTTTTCTTGGTATCGGAATAATTCTAAGTTATCTAAATACTCTCATTTTTAGCTTAACCCTGATAAATTTAGCATTGGCATTTTTCTTTGGCTTTATGGCCTGGGTCTACGCAAAGTGGGGTAAAAAAAGTGGTTTTCTCGGTAATATTATTGTGGGTGTTTCTTTCTCTATTGGATTAGTGTATGGCGCGTATTTAAATAGCTCAATTATTCCTCCTTATATCTTCTATTTTTTTATTACCGCATTCTCTCTTTTAGTGGCTCGAGAGATTATAAAAGGTTGTGAAGACATCGAAGGAGATAAGAATCAAGGTGTAAAAACATTAGCTATTAAAATCGGAATTAAATCTTCTAGAAATATTTCGGTGATATTTGCTTTATTAGCGGTTGTGTTTTTTATTTTACCAGTATTTACAAATATACTTAATATTTTCCTTTTCATTATTTTCATGATTATTGGTTTAATCGAAGTAGGATACACAATCGTTCTAATGCTTACTTCAGATTTAGGAAAAGAAGATTTAAAAAAAATTAGCTTACTACTAAAAATAGGAATGTTTTTAGGATTAATAGCTTTCTTTTTTGCGAGTTTGTAGCTAAAATATTAGAGAATGTGTGGTTTTAAAGCCGCTAAAAATGTTTTGATGAAGTTCAAACCGTTTGTTCTGCTTTATAACGTTCAATCAATTTAATGATATTCTCAACATTTCCTTTTTTAATCAAAGTAATCAAATGCTTCTTTTTCTCTACTTCAAGTTCATAGGGGAATGTCTCAATTAATCCCCTAACTTGGGTCAGTCCAAGATATTTTCTTGTATAATTTGCGTTAGAATATTTATATGTTGTTAGAAATTCGCTATCTAACTTCTCTCTAAAATGTTCCAATACAATATTAAAGTAATTCCGTAGTAAAAGTTGATCGTTAAATGATAACTCTGGATTAAGAAAGATCTGGATGGGATGGGTACGATAAGTATTCCCAGATACATAAATCCCATCAACTCCAAAATGTTCCTTAATTATTCCTAAACCTGCTCTTCCATCAATCGAACCTGTATCTACAGTTCGGGCGTAAAGAATGTTTCTATGCAACTTCCCTTGTAAATTTTTGTTTACTTTGAGAATCAACTCTCTATAATGATTATTTTCATATTTATTAGCATCGATGACAGAAATCTCATATGGGCCTGAATTTTTTAAAACTTCATCATGATGTAGATAATAACTAATTTTTAATGGATTATGAGCGGTGTATTCTTCTAAAAATTCATCAAATTCAGAACCCGCTCGATATTTATATTTTGGGGTTAAATGATATTCTCTATTCAAAAAAGAGTTTTTATTATCAAATTTAATAGCTTTAAAAGATTGAACTTCATCATTTTGTTGTGTTTTTCTATTAAAGAAACTAATACAAATGTTTGTTCCCGTAAATTCAAACATACCCGTTTCAAATATGATCATTTTAGTTATTCTATAATATTTTAAAAAATCCCGTCGAACTTTATTAGAAACAGATGCACCAAATAAGAAATTAGAGGGGATAATGTAGATTAGATTACTTACTTTGTTTCGTAAATCATTTATCATAGCAATTTGATATAAATCTTGATATCCTTCGTTCTCGTTTTTAAAATAGTCCAAATAATTTTGGGTTTCTTTGTGCTTTTTAATGTATCCTAAATATAAGTATGGTGGATTTGTAATATGAAATATAGGAAATTTTTTACGCTTTAATATTTGAGGAAAACTTTCGAGATTATCACGTAATTTAATATTTGTACATGCAATCTCTCCTGAAATTCCATATGTTTCTGCGTTAGATATACATCTTTTAATCATTTCCTCATGTACATCAGCCAAAAAAATATGATCCCTAAAAAAAATTTCTCGCTCATCAGGCGGTATTTCTTTCAGTATTGGCAAAATTAAGTTTCCTACCCCACAATATAAATCTGTCCACAGATATTCCCAAAGATTAGTTTTTATTTCGGGAAGAATATATTTATAAAAAATATCAAAAGATGTCAAATGTTGGCCATACTTGCGTCTTTTCGCTTTTTCCTCGATATCTTGTGCCTTATTCCCCATTTTTAAGTATAATATTACGTTTTTAGCTTGTCTTTAATCTAAGATGATTTAGTAAAAATTCATTAACCACTAAAATTGGTCTCCATTTTTTTTAAGAATATTAGAATTAGTTTATTATACAAATATTGAATTAATGTAAATTAAAAATGACTTATAATTAAGTGAAATAATATGAGTGAAACCGAGAACAAAGTTGTAAAGAACTATATCTTTCAAGTAAAAAATAAACTTCCTGAATGGTTAAAATGGAAGGAAGATGAATTAAAAAATGTGCTTGAGGATTTGGAAGCGCAGTTATACGGTGAGGCACGGACTATTTCTCAAGGAGAAGAAGTAACTGACGCGGATTTACATGAAGCAATTCGTAGAATGGGTTCACCTGAAAGCATAGCTAAGTTGTATAAACTTCGGGGTACCCCAAAATTCTATTTAACCCAAGAACTTTTTGATTTCTACTTAAGATCGTTATTCTTCTTCTTTGGAATTGTTATATTTATTAACATCATTGTTGCAGTTTTTCAATTCATTATTAGAATTGATGTATGGTGGCAAGTATTAGGAGGAATGATATCTGGTATTTGGATCGGCTGTCTTATAGCTGCCATCGTAATAACTATCGTATTTGTTTACTTTTCGATGGAAGGTTTCTTACCGGAAGATTTTGGAATTATACCTAGACGATTAGCGATTCTATTCCCATTTAACTTTACTGAAGAAGATATGGAAGAAACGAAAGCCTATACTAAACAGCACATAGAAGAAGCTAAGTTAATTGGAAAAGAAAAGCTCGCAGAAGCAAAAATACGCGTGGAAGAGAAGTTTGCTGAAAAGAAAATTTTAAGAGAAGAGAAGCGAATTGAATCTAAATTACTTCGGAAACAAAAAATGGAAGAAGCGAAGGCATTAAGAAAGCAAAAGTTAGAGGAAGCCAAGGAGAAAAGGTCGATTAAAAAAACTCAGCCTGTTACAATTGGTGAATTAATATTTGGCACTACAGCAGGAATTATTTTCGGCTTGTTATTAATAATTCAACCCTTTTCAGTCACGGGGTTGATGGGTCTAGCTTTCTCCGATTGGCTTCAAATCTTTGGGTTTTTAATTTTCGTTAGTGGTTTATTTAGTTTAATTAGGCTCGTAATCGGAGTTAGTAATTATACAGGTCAACAAGTTTTTCTAATAATTGGAGCTCTTTACAAGATTTCATATATCCCATTGTTTTTATTTCTCCTTAACGAACCACAGATTTTTCCAATATCGCTGTTTTCAGGAGGAGCAATATCTTCCATACCAGCTGATCCGACAAATGTTACCTTCATAATTTATTTCTGGGTAATAATTTTAATAATTGTTGGTACTTTTGGCGGGATGATTGGGAATTTTGTGAAAGTAGGTAAATATTCAAAATTAAAAAAGGCTTATTAAAGGCTTTCTTTTATTTTTTTTTTTTTTATTTTTTTTAGATAATTTTAAACACAAATACAAATTACAAAAGTAAATGAGTCAGCTTAGTTTATTATTTATGAAAATCAATCGTCTTTTTAACCATTTTTTGAATCAAAAATTAATTAAAATATGTATTTATGTAAGTGTACTAACTTTTTTACCTGGACTTCTTATTGGGGTGCTAATCGCGTATTTTTTTGGTCCAGAAAGTTATAACATAATTGACAATTATATTAGTGATTTAGGGTCAATAAGTTATACTCCCGCTCCTTTCATTTTAGATGCTATAGCAATGATAACTGCTTGCTTTCTCGTACCTGTCTTTTTCTATATAACAAAAATAATTGTTTCAGAAACTAAAAGTATTATTTTTAATTCAAATGAATCTATTTTTAAAAGAATTTATTGTATAAATATCGATTTACTCGCTTTTTTTGGTTTACTTTCGCTCCTCTCAGGAGCAGTCGGATTGTTTGGGATAGGGCTATTTAGCGAGGATAGAACTACCGAGTTGGGATTACATTATACTTTTTCAATTATAGTATTCGCAGGATTGGCTTTTGGAGCGTTATTTAATGGTATAGCATTACTTTTTAAATTAAAAAAAACAATGTTTCCGAGGCTTCTAGGTCTCTACATGATGATAGGTCCAGTTATAACAAGTATTTTGTTTTTATTTCCACCTAATTCAATGACAAGACCCTTTCTTGAATGGATGATGCTTCTTGCAGCTTTTCTGTGGTTAATCCCCGAATCGGTTCTTATCTTAAAAAATTTTAAATCAACTTAGGTTTATACCAAACTCTAAAAAAAATAAAAGTTATACTAAATAACGCTAAAATTCTCTAAATAATTAAAATTTATGGCAAGTATTAAAAAAAATAAAAAAAAATTGTATTTATTTATATTTCTGTATCTTAATGATGTTATAGATGTTTTCGATTGTTGTTAGGCTTATAATCGCTATAATTACGCTAAATATTGCTCTATATTCGTCATAAAACTCTATGGGAATCCCAACATGTATCCATGGCTCTGAAAAGAATGGAAAAATTTCAGGTCGATTCATTAATATAACTATAAGGGGAATTACTGAGAGTTTTAACGGAATTATTAGTGCATGCAGAACTTGGTGAGTTTTAGGACGACGATTGCCGATTATCCCCCGAGATATATCTAAAGAACCTTCAAGCATCGTAATTAATCCAAAAATTCTTATTCATCAAGAAATCTGGGAAAAACATATATGTTGGGAAAGGTTGGGATAAAAGCACGATCCCAAAGAACAGAGCAATACCTCCTCCGACAATTTCTCCTGCTGGTTTAATGAAAGGTTTTAAGGGTTGTTTTAGAGTTTGAGAAACGGGAACTCCTTCCTCAATTTCTTTTTCCCTTAATTGTTTCATTAACTTTTGCTCTTTTTTAGACTTAAAATCTTCGGGAAAATATCCTTCCATGGATAGGGCTACGAATACTATTGTTACAATTGTGAAAGATAGAAGAAGTCCTGTTTGAATTCCGGTAAAAAGACCTCCAATTAATGTTTCAAATGAACTATCTCCAGTGAAAAAACTCACTATCAACCCAATTATCACCAATGATACGATAATAGCGAATACAGTAGAGAGTGCTTTGATGTATAATGGCCATAGTTCTTTTGTTATATAGTATTTAGGCTCTCCACGCCGTTTATATTCTTTAACGATATTTTGGGGAGTACCCATATGTTCAATCGCTAGCTTAACCGATTTTTCGTCCGGTTGACCAGTTTCTGATAATTCTGCTGCTTTACTCCATATATGCTCTTCCAAATCAGCCAAGATTTCTTTGTGTTCTTTCTTATCTTTGAGCCATTCAGGAAGATTCTTCTCAACTTCCTTTAAATATTCTCTCACGGAATATTCCATACTGTTTTCAATCATTTCTTAAACCTCTTTCGTCTAATTCTTTTTCTATATAGTGCCCACATACATCGCAATATTTTGCTTCTAAATTTTGAAGATCAATTTTGTTGGCACATGCGGGACAATATAAATATTTGTGTTGTTTTAAATGGACACTGACATCGAATAATGGTGAGATTGCTTCAGTGAGTATTGAA
>DATKTW010000061.1:0-9176 GCA_035530895.1 Candidatus Nanopelagicaceae bacterium | reverse complement strand
ATGAGTACCGGTTATGGGCGGAATACGATCGATATAGCTGATGATCGGGTAACTGAGATTACTGCTCATGCTAAAGGAACTCAATACTTCTTCCCAGATGTACATTCCGTTATAGATATTGGTGGTCAAGATAGTAAAGCTATTGTAATATCTAAGAAAACTGGAAATGTCGTCGACTTTCAAATGAACGATAAATGTGCAGCAGGGACTGGAAGATTTTTAGAAGTTATGGCTCATGCATTGGAGGTTCCTATTGACCAATTTGGAGATTTAGCTTTAAGATCTAACAAATCAGCTTCAATCAGCTCGACATGTACGGTCTTTGCTGAGAGTGAAGTTATTAGTTTGTTTGCGAGGGGCGCTTCGAAAGAAGAAATAGCCAGCGGTATTCATAGATCAATTGCAAGAAGAGTTGCTGGAATGTCTAAACGTATCGGAGTGGGTCCCAAATTAGTTTTCTGTGGTGGAGTCGCGTTAAATCCCGCTGTGAAAAAATATCTTGAGGATGAACTTGGTTATGAAGTCGAAACGCCTGAATTTCCTCAATTGACGGGAGCTATCGGTGCTGCTTTAATCGCAGAAGCGAACAACTCGCAATAAATGAGAAATACTCTTTTAATTTAATATTTTTATCTATATTTTGAGTCGGTAAAATTATATAAAGAATTAATCTTTTCTGACAAATACAGTTAAACAGCTGAAACTTATCACTATGGATGACTCTAGTCTACTATCTGACTTTACTCTCTTCCTTAAAGAAAAAAAACAGGAAGGGATCAAAATTATCGCTTACTTAGCGCATGATAATATTCCCGAGGAGTTGATTGACGCTGCTGGTTTTTTTCCCTTAAGGTTAATCTTTGGAGGGAACGATGAACTAATGGACGCAAGTCACGATTTTTTACCACCTTCCACATGTGCGTTTGCACAATCGTGTATTGGATTATTTTCAGTTAAACCAAACTACTACAAGTTTTTGGAATTGGTTGATTACATCATAGTTTCCAATCACTGTGTATCAGATATTTGTGTTTCAGAAATCATTTCCAAATACTTTAACATTCCTCGCTTGAATTTTTATGTTTCGTATACAATGAACGAAAACAGCCAGAAATATTTTAAGCTCGAATTACAAGACTTTAGAAATCAACTTGAAGTTATCATAGATAGAAAGATATCTGATGAGGATATACACAACAGTATGTTAAAATTCAATAATTTTAAAAAAAAGTTATTAGAAATCAATGAGCTGGAAATGTTAGGCTCGGAAAAATTGAAATTAATTCATAAATCAATGTTATATGGGCCAGATTTTCTTCACGACTTAGAGAGTTTGATTCAAAAATTTAAAAACGCTCCTCAGTCCGTTTCTAATACATCTAAGGATGTTTTACTTACTGGTTGCTCAATCTTTATTAATGATAATATCATAGATTTGATTGAAGAGGGGGGAGGTAACATTGTTTTTTTTGATACTTGGATTGGGAACCATTACTATTCGCAAATTATCGAGAGTAATCTCATAGATATAGAGACTGATCCTTTGGATTTGTTAGTTCTTAAGTTTAAAAATAATATTAATGGTGACCATTCAGTACCTGACTTTCTTGAACAGAAAGTATCATTTATACAGAAATACTCTGAAAATTACACAAAAAATAAAGGCAGAAAGTTAGGTGTAATCAATCATATAATAAAGTTTTGTGACCATATTTCGCTAATGTCTTCTTTCTTAAAAGACACATTACAAGAAAAAGGAATCCAGGTATTAAATTTAGAAAGAGATTATTCCAGAGCTAACCGTGGTCAATTATCAACAAGAATAGAAGCGTATTTGGAGATGATGAAATGAGTTTAATTTCCGATGAGATTATATCTTTTAGTTCAGTATTACGCATTGCATACAATCTGTTAACTGGGCGAAATTATCTAAAAAGGAAAAAATTTCGAGAAAAAGAAAAATTAGTTGCTGTTACTTTGCCTTTTTCGGATTTAGCTTTTGCTGCAGGCACTATACCAGTTTTTCCAATAAGGATGCACATATTTGAAATAAGTCAATATCTTACTTATTTAGGTTCTGCATCTAGTATTTTTGGGTGGAGCGCTGTTTCGAATTTTCTAAGCTTTGTTAAAAATCTAGGCATAGGAGAAGTTAGTAAAATCGTTGACGATATTATAGAAAATGTAATTGATACTATTAATGAAAAATACAACGAAATGTATGACCTTGGAATTGAAAATGGAATTTCAAGTGACTTTTGCTATGGATTAAAGAGTTTAGTTGGTATGCATGTTTCCAAAGGTCGAAATGTTGATGCTTGTTTAAATGTTACTATTCGATGTAGTGCTTATAATAAATATTTAGAGTCTTTGAAATCCATTAATGAAGAACCAAAACAAATCTGGATTGATATTCCACCGAGAAATTTGGGAAACTCATTGGAATTACTCACTGATAATATTTCAAACGCCTTAAATGAGTTCGAGAAGTTGACAGGAAATAAAGTAACAGATAATGATTTGAGAGACCATTTTAAAATTGGAAATCAAGTAAAAAGGGCGTATAAGAACATTATTTACGATATAAGTGCTTCTGATTTTTATCCTTGTAATCCTGCAACTTTTAGTGAAATTATGGCACTGTTAAGTATTACATTTCAAGATTATAACTCTAATGCGGCTCGATATAGAGACAATATCGTTTTGCTCGAAAAAGAGATGAGAGAACGAATCAGAAAGGGAATTGGTATGGACGTGTCAAAAATGCCTAGAATTTTTGTGACCCCAATGTTCGGAGGATGGGAACCCAAAAGTCATGAAATCATATACGAGTTAGGAGGAAGAGCTTTATATGCTGATTGGGAATTGCTAAAACTCTTGGAAGAAATACCTACTGGACCACATACGAATCCTTCAGAAGAGTACGCTCGATTTCTCATGAGAGCTACAGAAACAGGAATAGGCTGCGATAATGAAAAATTAACAGATTCATATTTGAGAATGGCATCGGATTTAAATGCAGATGGTTTAATCTTTTTCCAATTATTTGGGTGCCATTCCATCTCAAATTGTTATACGATGCTAAGAGAGAAAGTAAGACGTGAGCTTGAAATACCGATTACAGCAATTACATTCAACAAAATTGGCGAAAATGTAGAGCAAGTTAGAACTCGGCTCGGAGCATTTATGGAAATGTTCAAATAATTTACTAAAATTATGGAATAATACCTTAATAAATAGATACCATCTTTTTTACGATATTTATATTTTCATCTAATTTCTCGTTATCATTATTGAATTTTAGAATTTCCGTTGAATTAGAAACATCTAGTATCCTATGCCACTTACTTAAAAAATCATTATCGAATTTAACCAATTTATTTCTTTCAATTATCTGGTCATATTCACTTTTTGCGGATTTTACCATATTATTTCTATATGAAGTTGATACTAGCTTCTTATTACCTATTCGTATAATATTTCCCAAATCATTTTGTTTCTGTAACTTTAAATCCTCATTCTCGATAAAATTATGCCACACTTCATTATTGATAGGAGGAACTACCAATAAAGGAATAATATAATCTGTTTCTCTAATCAAATGGTTTCTCAAATAATCTTTAATTTCTAGGTCATATCCAAATAGGGATATTAAGATTAATTGTGATCTGATATTATTGCACTTATTTTTTTTATCATTCCTGAATTTTTCTGAAAATGACTTAATTTCATTCACAAATTTTAATAAATTCATATATTTAAACGGTTTAGACGTTCTATTACAATATATAAAAGTAATCTCATAATCATAGGGATTTAATTCTTCAGTAACTTGATTATTGGGTTCTGAGTTAGTTTCTTTAGTAGTTATTATCAACAGATCTATTACTCTTTGAAAAGTATCACTCTTTAATGCAAAATTATAATTACGATATAACTTTGTGTTCTTTACATCGGTCTTAATTATATTATTTTCAATTGATTCAATATATGGAAAATAAGTTTTATCCCATTCTTCCCACTTTCCCTCAACATGGACTATAGAGAAAGGGAATTGCAAAATATCATCTGAAAAGTTAATTAAATGATATAAGTGCTTAATTATATCATTAAGTATCTTTGTCTCAAGCGTGAATATCTTCCTTTTTTCTTGACCTTTCTCTAATTGAAATTTAGAAAGTTCTGAAAATGGATTGTAAAATTTATTTTTAACATCATCTTTCAACGATCGAATCAATTTTTCTTCAATTAGGTTTATACTATTATGCGAATCTTGTTGTATATTTAATTCTTTAGCCAAAGTTTGAGTTTTAAACACCCCAATGGATATGCTGGTCCTCTCAAAATTCTTATTTATTGAAGATTTGACCACTGAAATAAGTCCTTCTTCACTAAGACCTATAATTAATAAATAATCCTCAGAGATAATAGAATTTTTAGACATCTTGAATTGAGAATTAAAAATTTTTTGGATAGTTAAAGAAATCTCGTTCATCGTTATTTTTTTTTCAACAATTTTTGTCCTTATATTTAATCACACCCTAATTTTTTCATTTTTATGCAAAAAATCATTTGAGAGTATTTGATTGCCAATTATACCTTTAGAAATTAGTCATTTTATAATAAACAATTTAGCTTTCTTCTATTGAAAGTAGGCAAAATTTAATTTGATACAGTCAGATTCTTTCTTATTACTAGCTTTTAAGCCAAATTCTTAAAAATTTTACAGTGATAATAATATCAAATACTCAATGTACCTAATTTATATAAATGAGCGATATTATTTAATTATTTGCATAAATATATGATAATATAAATACAGAGAATTGAAAATTAAAGATTTTATAAGATTTCTATTAAAAAACTAATAATTTTAAAAGTAGGACTTTTCTTTAAAACCACAAAACATTTTGTAATTGTAATCATTCATTAATTGTAGTTTTAGAGTTAAAAATTAATACCCATAATCAAAAATGGTAATCTCCATCCTTCAGCAACAAATAAATTTCTTCAAGAATGAACTCTTTCTAATCCTAGAATTATACTTTTGTTTAAAATTATTATTTATCAATTTTACTTTAAAATTTGGTAAAAAATGTTTCAAATAGTATTTAAAAACCTTATATTTTAGCTCATAACTTTTAATACTTTTAAATAACTAATTTTAAATTGTAGTCCTAAAAAATGTAACTTTAAACAGCAACTTGAGATGATACTAAGACGAGTTTATACGCTGATGATGTTGTAAGCTTTACTTCTGTTCTGAAAATGGCTTCTAACTTTTTGACGGGTAGAGAATACTTAAGGAGAAAAAAAGTTAGAGAGAAGAAAAAACTCATTTCAGTTGCTTTAGGATTCCCTGATTTAGTTTTTGCAGTTGGTGCTGTCCCCGTATTCCCAATTCGATTGGAAACTTTCGAAGTCAGCAAGTATTTGATGCCTTTACAATCTGCTACATCAGTATTAGGATGGAGTTTAACATCTAAATTTTTAGAGATCGCTCGACAATTTGATGTATTAAAAATCGTTGATAAAATACTTGAAGATGTTATTACTTCTATCAACAGTAAATATAATGAGATGTATGAAATAGGTGTGAGCAATGGCGTTCCTTCAGAATTATGCTATGGGATTAACGCACTTTATGGAATGCATAAATCTAAAGGTAAGAGTTTAGATGCGAATCTTAACTTCGCAATGCGATGTGGAAGTTGGAATACTTTTTCAGAATCGTTAAAAACGACAGTACCGCATCAAATCATAATCGATATTCCTTCGAAGAATTCAGATAATGAAGATATAGCTTTAAAGGAAATGGTTAATAATGTCAAGAACGGAATTAGTGAACTAGAGAAAATCACGGGTAATTTTGTATCAGATAATAGCTTACAGAAGCAATTTCGTATTGGCAATCAAGTAAAACGGTTTTATAAAACTATCCTTTACGAGATTAGCGATTCCAACTTTTATCCATGCAATCCAGCTACATTCGCAGAAATTTTAGCACTATTAACTATCACTTTTCAAGATTATAATTCAAACGCTCAAAGATATTTAGAAAATTTGAGTCAGTTAGTTAAAGAGATGAGAGAGAGGATTAGAAAGGGTATAGGAATGGATGTATCTCACATGCCAAGGTTGCTATTCGCTCCCATGTATCAAGGTTGGGAACCAGAAATTCACGAAATTATCTATAAATTAGGAGGTCGGATAATTTATGCCGATTGGGATGTGTTAGGATTTTTAGAAGAAATTCCCATATCTCACAAATCTGATCCTATAGAAGAATATGCGCGTTTTCTACTGAACGCTTCAACAAAAGGAATAGGATGCGACGATGAAAACATGACTAATTCGTATTTAAAAGCTGCTGAAAACATGAACATAGATGGGTTGATCTTCAATCAAGTATACGGGTGCCCTTCAATTTCAAAAACTTATGAAAGACTAAAAGAAAAACTAAAAGCAGAGTATAACATACCAGCTATAGTTATCACTTTCAAAAAAATCGGTGAAAATATAGAACAAGTTAGAAAAACTCTCATACCGTTCATGGAAAGATTAAAAGATACAAAAAATTTTTAAATTTGAATAATAAATATAGTTATTATTTTTTGAACAAATCTGATGGTTTCATTAGATGTGGTTCTTCTTCATCTTCGTTCTTTTTCTTCTTTTTTCCAGGAACAAATCCATAAACTTCTGATTCCTCTATTGATGGCGCGGAAACTCCAGTTGGAGGATTTAAGTTAATGTTAGCGGTTATTTGTTCTGGTGGTTGACCAATAGGAATAGTTTGAAGACTTTGAGCTAGTTGTGCATTTAAGGTTGTAGAACTTTTTAAAACTTTAAGCTCGCTAAGTACTTTCTCCAAATTCATTGATTGTACGCTTTTATTCATTGTGTCCATAATTTCTTGAAGTGATTTGGAAGTTTCTCTAAGCCCTTTAGGATTAATTCCTGTAAGTAATGAATCTAAATTACTGTTGATATTTTCATTCAATTCTTTGAGAGAATCTAATACCGTGGACCAATGCTTGTTCATCTGGGATTCGATAGCGCTAATCATTTTGATTGTTTCGTTCATAAAATTGACATGGGCTTCATAACGTTCTTCATCCTTGGCTCGAAGATCAGAAATGAGCATTATCAACTTTCTTATTGCATCCTTCTCTTCACTCACTTTCAAAACTCACTTCTTTTATTTTTCTTAATTATAGTATGATTATTTAATAATTTATATATATTGATTATTAAAAAATAACAAAAAATAACACTTTGATATTTAATCGATAATTTAGTAAATAATAAAATTCATTTTTTAAATTAAGCGGTATATTAAATAGTAATTAATCCTCAAAAATATAATAAAAGTAAGAATAATCATGCCTACCAAAGAACATTCTTGGCCTGTCCATCCAAAAATATTCGAAATTAATACATGGCCGTGGTTAACGAATTTATCTGATATATATGGTCATAATATTAAACTTGATTCAATACCCATTGAATTAATAGATCAAGAATTAACTCCTTTTGATGTCGTTTGGTTGATGGGTGTTTGGGAACGTAGTCCTATAGGTAGAGAAATTGCGATGAATCATGAGGGCTTACAGGAAGAGTATCGTAAAGCATTGAGATATTATAACACTCAAGATGTTGTTGGGTCTCCTTATTCGGTGTATTATTATCATGTTAGCTCTCAATTAGGCGGTTCTGATGCTCTAAAATCATTTAGAACCGATTTGATGGACCTTGATTTACTACTTATTTTAGATTATGTTCCTAATCATGTTTCTATTGATCATCTCTGGACACTTGAGAAATCGGATATGTTTATAAAAGGAACCTTAGAAGAATTAATGACCAAACCTTACGATTTTTATTCCGTTGGAGATACGGTCTATGCTCATGGTAAAGATCCTAATTTTCCCCCTTGGACAGATACTGTACAAATAAACGCATTTTCTTCTAAGGCACGTTCCAAAGCAATCAACACTCTACTTTCGATTGCAGAACAGTGTGATGGTGTTAGGTGTGATATGGCAATGTTAATGATTAATGATGTTTTCAGCAAAACTTGGGGTGAAAAAGCGGGTTTACCCCTTGAGAATGAGTATTGGGTAGACATCATATCCCCAGTTAAGGAAAAATATCCCAACTTTAAGTTTATTGCTGAAGTTTATTGGGATATGGAATGGGAATTAATTCAACAAGGTTTCGATTTTTGTTACGATAAAAGATTATACGAGCGTTTAATACAAACTAATGTTCAAAGCATAAAAGAACATCTTAACGCGGATATAAACTACCAAAATAAACTACTTAGATTTATTGAAAATCACGACGAACCAAGAGTTATAACAATATTAGGAACTGAAGCTTCAAAAGCTGCTGCTGTTATTATTTCAACACTACCCGGCGCTCGATTGATTTTTGAAGGTCAAACACGAGGATACGAAATAAAAATACCTGTTCAATTAGGAAGGGCGCCGACAGAAGATGATAATGTAGCTCTTATGGAATTTTATGACAATTTGTTGGAAATTATTCCCGGAAGAGCGTTTGATAATGGAAAATGGTCTTTATGTAAAGTTAAACCTGTCAGTTCAAGTGATAACTCTTTCAATAATATTATTTCGTATCAGTGGTGGACAGATAAGGATCGACTATTAATTGTTGTCAATTATAGTATAATTTCTTCCAAAGCGCATTTAATAATAGAAGATATAGATTTTGGACAATTTAACTGGAAGTTTACAGATCTGCTTACAAGGAACGAGTATATTTATAAAGGAAAAGATCTTCGTGAAAATGGATTATATATCGAATTAGTGGGTTGGAATAGCCATATATTTCGTGTAGAAAAAGTGTGAATTACTAAAAAAGGTTTATTAGAAGTTAGAAATTATTTTTATAAAAAAAATAAGAGATCTGAACTAGAAAAGAGATATGCTTCTATGGTATATAATAAAAACTCATTAATTACTGCTTTAATTGAAAAAGGAGTCAAAATACCAAATCCTTCTTCGGTTGAAATAAGCGAGGAAGTCGACATTAATCTGATATCATCTGAGGATGTTACAATACACTCAGGATGTAAAATATTTGGCAAAAAGACACTTATTATGCCGGGAGTTAAGCTGGGCAGTAGGTCTCCAGTTACTATTAAAAAT
>DATKTW010000060.1:0-2356 GCA_035530895.1 Candidatus Nanopelagicaceae bacterium | reverse complement strand
TATTATTTCAAGAGCTTCTTTCCCATTGGCTGCAACTTCAATATTATAATCTGGGGTTATATTCTTTAGGATTTTTGAGTAAAGCAACCTATCAGTTTTGCTATCATCAACTAGAAGAATATTTGCTGACGCAATCGGAAGAGTAAACTTGAAATCCGAACCGCTTCCCTCTATGCTTTCTACCCAAATCGTACCACCATGCTTTTCAATTATTTCTCTTACGAGTGATAATCCTAATCCAGTACCTTTTTCTCCCGAAGTTCCTTCTGAAGTAAATTTTGAATCGATGTTAAATAGTTTATCGATATTTTCAGGTTTAATCCCTGTACCGTTATCTTTAACAGAGAATTGAAGGAATCTGGTCCTTGATGTTATTGAATAAGATATAATTATTGATCCGTTTTCGCGAGTGAATTTTATTGCATTAGAAATTAAATTATTAAATACTTGGAAGATTAAATCTTTGTCGACAAATATGAATGTATTATCTTGAACATTTGAAATAAGTTGAATCTTCTTTTGAAATGCTACGCCAGATAATGTTTTGATAGATTTTTCGATCACCTCATTTGCTTCTATTCGTTCGGGTTCGAAACGTATTCTACCTGTTTGTAAACGTGTCCAATCAAGAAGTGAGTTAACGAGAGACAACATTGATTTTGATGACTCTTGGATAAATTCAATATATTGTTTCTTTTCTGCCTGGTTTAAATCACTATCGCTTAATAGTAAATCAGTAAAACCAAGTATCGAACTAAATGGTGTTCTGAGATCATGAGAAATGATTGAAATAAACCGGTCCTTCGTTTCATTTAACTTAACTAAATTCTCGGTCGATTTATGAAGTTCCTCTTCAGCTTTTTTTCGCAGAGTTATATCACTAACTAAACCGTATATTTTTTGTGCTTTACCTATGCTATCACGAACCAACGTTATTTTAGCCCTTATCCATACGATGTTTCCATGCCTATTTATTATCCTAAATTCGAACTCACTTGAAAGTTGTATTTTGCTGGATATAAAATTCTTTATCTTTTTCCTAAGCAATGAAAAGTCATCGGGGTAAATGATTTTGATGAATAATCTTGAATCGCTAAGGAAATCAGATTGAGTATAGCCTGTTACTTTTTCTACTGAAGAAGTGTAAAATATCGGGCGTATAATATTATCAATTCTCTCGTAGGTAAAAAGAAAATCATCTATGTTCTCTGTAATGTTGCGGTATTTTTCCTCCGACTCTTTGATTATCTGTTGTGATCTCTTTCTTTCCGTTACATCCCGAACAACTGTTACTATATAGGCCTTATCATCGTTTCTAAAAGTCCCAATTGTTATTTCCGCAAAGAATAAACTATTGTTTTTCCGCTTTCCAAGGAATTCAAAGCGTGATGGATAGTTCTTATCTAATCCTATTGAGCTAAAATATCCTGATATTTTGGGTATATCGTTCTCTGCTACAAAGTCAAAGAAGTCTTTATTAAGAATATCGCGTTCATTCTTATATCCAAATATTTCTGCGAAGGCATCGTTTGCTAGTGTTATTTTTCTATCGCATTGAATTGCAATTCCATCCTGAAAAGCTTGATAAGATGACTTGAATACTTCCAATTCTCTACTAATATTTCTCTCTGTAGATACATTCTTAAAGATCCCGTTGATTGATTTCATTAGATTATTTTGGTACACAGGTATGAAATCTGCTTCCAGGATTACTTTCCCCCCAAATTTGTATATGACTGGGATCTCAATCGGAAAGGATTTCTCTTTATCAAAAGCTTTAATATCTATGTCGTGTGAGGTTAAATATTCTGGATCTATAATTTCTTTAATATTCTTAGTCAGTAACTCTTGATTTGAATAGCCAAGGGTTGATATAAATTTTTCATTTGCAAATGTTATAGTGCCATTTAAATCCATACTGCAAATTAGATATGAAGTAGTATCTATGATGTTTTTATATCTCTCTTCTGAAGCTCTAAGTCGCTGTTCTATTAAAGTTCTCTCTGTTACATCTGAACAAAGGACTACTATAAAGTTGCTATTCTCCTTTGAAACAGAAAATTTAGCCTCTACGATTTCCTTGTCGCCGTTTTTCTTAAATACAGTCAGAATTACTTTCCAGAGCCCTAATGTCTTAAGTTGCTCTTTTAGGATGTCTAAATAGTTCTGATCGAAAACGTCTATTATCTTTCCTAAAAACTTTCCATAAACTTCATTTCGGGTATAGCCAAATAATAACTCGGATGCCTTGTTCCAGAAGAATAAATTTCCATTTGTGTCGATGGCAAAGACTGCATCTGTAACTGTTTCAGTTATAAATTGATATTGCTTTAATTCTAGTATATCGTCGGTGAGT
>DATKTW010000059.1:0-2161 GCA_035530895.1 Candidatus Nanopelagicaceae bacterium | reverse complement strand
GTAGACATCGAGAATGATCAAGCAAAGGAGCTCAAAACAATTGCGGGATTATACGGGATTAAGGGAAACAAAATTTGGGTGCATTCTTTTTCAGCAGCTCAGCTTATCACCTCAGCAATATTTGTATTGTTTGATTTAGGTGGTGTAGCAATATACGGATTCGCAGTTTCATGGATACTTATCATATTAGCTAATATTAAAATATTGAGGGGAAAAGAGCCGAAAGCTTGGTTAAAAGCCTTACCAATGTTTCACGCGTCACTCTTGGTATATATCTTATCAATAATAATTCAATCAGCCCTATCAATTTAGAGAATTGACCATTCCCTTTTCTTTTTTATATTTGCATAGTTTAATTATAGAGCATCTCTCTTTACTACAATAATTAAATCACTAATTTTCACCTGTAATTCAAACTAAATAATTTAGAAGAAATGATTGGAAGAATTACTCAAATTTAGAATAAACTTAATAATTGACATAAATAGTAATCAAATTGTTATGACAATTTTATTTCATACAAGAGACCCAGTTTTATCAGATATATTTGCGCTTATATCTTTTATTTTATATTTAATTGCTGGAATTTTGACGACAAAAGAAAAACGACTTAAAGCAACTTATCTCTTTATAGTGGGGAGTTTAGCTGGAATTTTATGGTTCATTACCAATTTTTTTATACCAGGTATAATTCTTCCCTTGGTACCAACTCCGGAGGAAATAGAATTCACTCTAGTTTATGGGATGATATTCAACGGTTTAGTTCAAGATGTTGTTCTAATTTTTAGCATTGGAATCGTTCCTATATTAATTACTTTAAAAAATCGGTCATCGGAATCAATCAAATACTTAGCAATAGGAGCACTTATTCAGATTATTTCAATTCTACTAAGTCTTGGTCCCGATTCTGAAGGCTGGTTTTTCCTTCCATCATTGATTACTACAGGAATGGCGATGGCAGTTCTCTCATATTATAGTTTTAGGTTAAAGCACTATTTCTTAATTGCATTTGCTATGACATTTTTCTTTTCACGATTGATTATAGTTCTTATTTTATGAGATTTTTACTTCATCGAAGGATTCTTAGTTAAATGTCATTGATGAGAATTTTTTCCCAAAGTAGTTCAATCTGATTAAATCAATTAATTGAAAAACTTCGAAGATAATGGTTTTTGTTATTTTGTCTTTTTTTTATCTTCTAAGTACTTAAGGTAGTCGAGTTCCTTTTTTTCGTGAATTTTAATCAATTCTGCTTTCTGGGCGAGCCATTGAGGGCCATCTAATGGATAGAAAAGCATTACAATCGCACTAAATATTAAAAATATTGCCGGAATTAACGAGAATCCAACCATTATACCCATTTGAGTGGAGAAATTTTGAGTTGATTGTTGCGGATCGAATCCAAAGTCGTTTATTATCAATAAAAACAACCAATTTGCAATGGAGATTGCAGGTTTTGTAATTAATGCGTTTATCCCTGAATAAGTTGTTTCTCTGCGTTTTCCTGTTCTGGTTTCATCGTAATCAACTATGTCAGCTATAACTACTTGGTTTGTAAGCATGAAACCTGAAAATCCAATACCAATAAGAATGAATCCGATTATGGCAAAATAAATAGTCCATCCGATGAAAAAAGTCAGAAGAAAGCTTATTCCTGACCAGAACAATGCGAAAACATAGGTTTTTTTTACTCCGTATTTTCCTACTAGTTTATTAAAAACTACAAAGAATCCAAAAATCATTACGAACACTAATAATAATGGAAGCGTAGCGAGGAAACCCGTTAAAAGTAATACATAATTAACGTAATAAAATATAGCAGTGGTGAGGATTGTCTGAGCGAAGGTAAAAGAGAAGTTAGAGACTTCATAAATTAAAAACGGAGTGTTTTTAAAAGTTTCTTTATATCCCTTAAAAAATGGGAGGCTCTCTTCCATTTGCGTATATTTATTCTCTTTCAAGTAAAAACTACTTACGAATAATATTATTGAAGAGACAACGCCGACAATAATCATTACAACAAGAAAATCCAGAGCTGCTTTTGGGGATTCATTTCCAGTTAAAAACAAAAGAGGTAATATGAAAGCAATAACATATGAAATAGAAGAAATAGCAGCACCATATACTAATAAGTTTGCTCTTTCCTTCTCTGTTAACGCCA
>DATKTW010000058.1:0-21148 GCA_035530895.1 Candidatus Nanopelagicaceae bacterium | reverse complement strand
TTGCAGACATGGTAACACTTGGATCTTCACCATCCCCTTCACCATAATCTACTGTTCCATCCCCCAATTTTACCCAATATTTATAATCAGCGTCTGTAATTACAAGTTGAACCATCATTGTATCAATGTCGTCTAATTCTTCTTTTAAATCCTCGCTTTCCTCAGCCATCTGCTTAACAAACTCGTACATTTTGAGAGCATCGGAGGGTTTACTTGCACCCTTTTTTCTTATTTCTTTTAATTCATTTATTAAATTTTGGTCAACCATTTTTTTTTCAACCTTAAATTAGTACAATAATGAGATTATAGTTTAGATTACTTTGTTAATTTATTTAAAGTTTTATTTTTTGTCGATTTTTTATTTTTATATCGATAAATTATATTATGCGATATTATTCTCCGAAACTCACATCTAAAACTTTTTAATTTTAAGCAAACTTAATAAAATAACGTTAAATACTTAACTTCTGTTATATTATGTTGAGAGTAGGGATAATTGGTTGTGGTGATATCGCAAATTTAAATGTGCTAGGATATCTTCGTTCCCAAGAAACTGAGCTCGTTGCGGTAAGTGATACTGATTTAAAAATTGCCGGTAAAAAGTTAGAAAGATGGGGCTTACGGACAGTTCCAATATACGAAGATTATGAGAAAATGATTAATCGCGAAGATCTTGATATCGTAGAAATTTTAACGCCTCATCATCTTCACGCTCCAATGACAGAATATTGTGCAAAAGCGGGAGTTCCGGGAATTTCAGTGCAAAAGCCAATGGCTCATACGATAACAGATTGTGAAAGCATGATTCGTGTTTGTAGCGAAGAAAATGTAAAACTTAAACTATTTGAAAACTTTAGGTTTTATCCAGTTTATTTAAGAGCAAAAGAATTGTTAAAACAAGGAATAATAGGTGAACCTTTAAATTTCAGAATAAATACCATTGCTATAGGAGGTCCAAGTATGCACGTAGATATGAAGGCTCTTCTTTGGCGTCGTAATTTTGAGAAGTGCGGAGGAGGTTGGTTCATATACGATGATGGAATTCACAAATTATCAATGGCGTTATGGCTAATGGATCAAGAGAAAGTTGATGAGTTATACAGTTGGATCGATTATTTTACAACGGCAATGGATTCACCAAGTCTCATTTTTTGGAAATACCCTAGCAAAGAATTGGATGATCCCCCTAAATACGGTTCAATGCAGTTTACACTTGCTCCCAATGTTTATTATCCAAGTAATTATTACGATTGTGACGAATTTATTGAAATCTCTGGAACGAAAGGCATGATGTGGTTAAACCAGTGTACCTGCGGAGGAAATATAATATCTAAAACGCCTCAATATCCTCCTATTGTTGTGTATAGTGGTGGCGAAGTCAAAACCTTTGGAGAAGAGTTACCAAGGGATTGGAGATATTCTTTTATTAATTCTACTGAACATTTTATTAGAGCTATTCAAGAGGGGAGTTCCCCGATTTATACCGGTGAGCAAGGGAAAAATTTATGTATTTTTGCTAAAATGCCATTTATATCGACTCAAAAGAAAAGAATTGTAACGTGGGATGAAATCACTCCAGAAAATGAGCAAAATGGTTCTTGTAGCGTAAAAGAGCTTGTGGAACTGGATGGAGGAACACTTATCAAATATCTTAAAAGTATTAGAACGGATCTTAAAAAAGGGATTCAAGAAGGATTAGAGCACAAAGAATTTAAGTATCAATACGAAGTCTAATTAATTTTAAGGGATTTCTTTTAATGATATTTCTTTGCCCAATTCAGAAGATCTTATGGCTGCTAGGTTGAATCTTAAAATATATTTGGCTTGTTCGCCAGATAATATTGGTTCTTTATTTCCTTTTGCGACCTCTATTAAATATTTCGTTGAATTAATAAAACTTTGTTTCCAATCTTTATCAAATTCGTTAAAGGTTTCCACTTTACCATCGCGAATTATAACAATTGGAACAAATACATCTGACTTTGACATAGGGTTTCCTATAGAGGTCCCTTGATTTATTTTCATTATTCCTCTACTTGCGATTATTTCTATAAATTCATCTGTAGGATAGTAGTTAGAAGGAATTTGCATTTCTGGCATTAAAGAGAACTCCATGTGCCCATATTGAGGAATCAAATGCTCTTTATCTTGTTTATATTTGAACATTACATATGCAGGCGCATCTAAACCTTTAAAATTGCCCGTCCACGCAAACACTTTTTCGATTTCTTCTCCGAAAAACCACGAAGCTAAAGCAAAAGCGTGCCAACCGTTGTCAAGTAGGACAGGCGAGCCTGTTTCAGTACCCCCAACCATTTTGGGGTCTTCTCTCCATTTATTAGCACCGTTTGGAACCATCCAACCTCCTTTACCTCCCATTGCGATTTTTATTCTAATTGAGGAAGGATCGCCAATGTAATCTGAATCGATTAACTCTTTAGCCTTTAATATGTGTGGAGCAAATAAGAAATTTTCATATATTGAAAGAATTGAGCCAGATTTCTTACTTTCTTCAATCATTCTATCGGCTTCTTCAACCGTTAATGCCATTGGTTTTTGGACCGAAATGGCTTTTACTCCTTTCTTGGCAGCGTAGATAGCTGCATCAGCGTGGAGATAATGAGGAAGGAGAATTTCAACAATATCTAATTCTTCTTTATCTAACATTTCTTTGTAATCAGAATATATTCGGGTATCCTTATGTAGTTTGAATTTTTTAATCTTATCTTTAGCTTTTTCAATAGTTCTATTACATAAACATGTAATTTCAACATCTTCACTATTCAAATATCCAAGAATATTTAAATCGAAAATGACCCCAGTGCCAATTAATCCTACTTTAAGCATTACAATTATTAAAAGATTTAATTCAATATATATAACTCGATTTCTTAGGTTATACTCTGAGAATATTTAGAAAGTAAATTTAATTTAGAATACTTAAATAACTTGAGAAGAATTAATTATGTCTGATGAAAAAGATGATTTAAATCCTTTAAAATCTTATTCCAGAGCTTTATTTCGAGGTTGTGGATATAGTTATGAGGATTTAGCGAAACTCCGCATTGCAATTGTCAATTCTTGGAATGAAATTAACCCAGGGCACATTCATTTACAAAATTTAAGCACTTTTGTAAAAGATGGCGTGAGAGAAGCGGGAGGAACACCTATGGAGTTTAATACGATAGCTTTATGTGATGGAATTGCTAATTCAGGCAATAATTCTAAATTTGTTTTACCTACGCGAGAAATCATTGCTTCATCAATTGAAAGCACAATTAAAGCCTATGAATTTGATGGAATGGTCATGATTTGTTCTTGTGATAAAATTATTCCAGGTATGCTTTTAGCAGCAGTTAGATGTGATATTCCAACTATTTTTCTAACAGGGGGTATAATGGAACCCAAAGTTTTTGCAACTGGTTCATTAAAAGGAAGAATTTATGTCACATCCGATATAAAAGAAGCGATTGGTCAATATAAATCAAAGAAAATAACTTCAGAAGAATTACACCTTATTGAGTCTGAAACTTGTTGTTCTCCGGGAGCTTGTAATATGATGGGGACCGCAAACACGATGGCGTGCATTGTTGAAGCATTAGGGCTTTCTTTACCAGATTGTGCTACTCTAAGTGCTATTGGGACTGAGCGTCAAGAATTGAGTAGAGAAACAGGAAAAGCAATAGTAAATCTTGTAGAAAAAAAAATAACTGCTTTAGATTTAATAACTAATCAATCAATTATAAATGCCTGCAAAGTCGCCCTTGCTTTTGGGGGCTCAACAAATATGATTCTTCACATGTGCGCGTTATCACATGAAATAGGCGGTTCTTTAAACCACTTTGATTTCGACGAGCTAAGTAAATCCGTCCCATTACTAGCGAAATTTAAACCTTCATCTGAATACACCATCACAGAATTTTACGAAGCTGGAGGAGTTAAAGTCCTTATGAAGAAATTAGCAAAGAAACTAGACTTGTCAACTGTAAATGTTTTAGGAGAACCTTTAAAAGAGTATCTCGAAAAAGTCATGATCAACGAATACCATATTATACGAGATATAGACGATCCAATTTCAACTGAAGGAGGAATTGCGGTACTAAAAGGGAATTTAGCACCAGAAGGAGCGATAATAAAACAAAGTGCAGTCAGCGATAATATGAAATACCACAAAGGTTATGCAAAAGTATTTGAATCGGAAGAGGAAATAAAAAATGCTTTAATGAACGATAAAATAAAAAAGGGAGATGTGGTAGTTGTTAGAAACGAGGGACCTAAAGGTGGACCTGGGATGAGAGAATTATCAATACCAGCTGCAATTCTTATCGGTATGGGATTAGGTGAATCGGTCGCCATGATCACCGATGGAAGGTATTCAGGTGCTACAAGAGGACCGTGTATCGGACATGTGTGTCCCGAAGCGTATGATGGAGGTCCAATTTCAATCGTTCGTGATAGAGATGAGATCGAAATCGATATAGCTAATCGAAGGCTTACCTTATTAGTATCAAAAGAAGAAATAGAAAATAGATTAAATAATTTGAAAAGGTCGGAATCGATTGTTAAGAAAGGGTATTTAAGACTTTATAGAAAGCTCGTAAGTTCAGCGAAGTACGGAGCTTACTTAGAATAAAATTTAATAGGGCAAATAAATGATCGATGAAAAACGTTTAAAAGAGAACTTAACAATATTTTCATTTCCTAGATTATCAGGAACAGATGGTGAAAAGAAAGCACTGAACATAGCTCGTTCTAAAGTAGAAGATTTGAATCACGATCCGCTGAGTCAGACTTTTGTGTTTAGCACATTTTTTGGTAGAGCTTATCCAAAAATTATTTTCATTTCAGGATTTGGTATCCTTTTTTTGTTATTTTTAGATATTAACGCTATTATAATTCCCATCTCTTTGGCTTTCATAACGCTGTTGATGGTTGCTTTACTGTTATTTGCGAGGAAACCAGAAAACATTAGAATAAGAAACAAATTAAATTCAGAAAATCTTTATGTTAAAATTAGATCTAAACACAATGAGAAAGATAAAATGGAAGAAGAACGCAAAGCAAGAAACATTCTTTTTATGTGCCATTTAGATTCAAAAGGACAAAGATTTTCGATTCTTGGACGGGTACGAATTATACGAACATGGGTTTTTTCATGGGTAGTACTTATTTTTATCTTAATCTGTAGCAACTATCTTTTTACTTCTTTGTATGTACTATTCCATGTTTTAGGAACTGTTCCTTTAGGAGTTAACTTAATTGCTACGATATTATTTTTATTAAACACTACTAATGATGAATCTAGAGGAGCAATTGACAACTCTTCGGGAATAGCATGTGTACTTGAGTTATTAAACTATTATACAAATCCAAAGTCAAGATTAGAAAATTTCAACTTATGGTTTGTGTTTACTGGAGCTGAAGAATGTGGGACTATGGGAATTCGGAACTTTTATTATAAAATTTCTAAGATAAGTAAGGAACATTCATTTTTTTTTAATTTTGATGCGATAGCAAGAAATCTTTATTTATTCCCGGGAAAAAAAATGTCAAAACAAGTGGAAACTGTTTTTGAAATGTTTTTAAAGAACAAAAGGGGGATAGAAATTAAAAGAAATCCAAAAAAAATCTATTTTGGAACCCATTCTGATGGTTACTATTTGAAAAAGAAGAAATTTTTTGGTATTGGGATAGGTGATATGGAATCGTACGAATACATACATTCAATACACGACACAGTAGATAAGGTAGATATATCTCTTTTAAAGAATTTATGCGAAATGATCATCGAAAACTTAATAGCTTTTGACAACCAAACTTAATCTAGATATTTAATATAAGAATAGCACTAGAAAAAGGATTTGATGGAAAAGGAATTGGGGGTTGTGTTAACTCCTCATAAAACCGCGGAATACATAGTGTCTAAATTAGGTACGATTAAAAAAGGTCAAAAATTATTAGATCCTTGCGTAGGTCCAGGAATTTTTGTTGAAACATTAATAAAAGCAGGCGTAAATCGAAATCAAATTCATGCCTATGATATAGACCCCACATATGAGACAACAATTGAAAATTTGGGGGTACGCTTTAAAAATTTAGATAACTTATTATCGATAAATCCAAAATGTTATGGAGAATTTGATTATGTTGTTGGAAATCCTCCTTACTTAAATAAAGCAAGTAATTATGTGAGGAAAAACAGAACTGAACTAAAAAAAATTTATGGAAAGATCAACGCTCACGAAACATATTCAATGTTTATAGTAAATAGTATATGGCGGTTAAAAGAGGGTGGGAAATTAGGCTTTATTACGAGCGATTCGTTTTTAACGCTAAACACACATTCTAAATTAAGAAATTTTATTCTTAATAATTGCGTTATAAATGAAATTTTACTTGCACCAATTAACTTGTTTGATAAGCAAAATGTAAGCACTTACCCCGTAATTCTTATTCTAACTAAGTGTTCCAAAGATGAGAACGAGCAAGTTCGGGATAATAACATTATGAAAATTATCCCGCGTATTAAAAGTGAAGATGACTATTTGAAACCTCCAATAATAACCGAAATCAAACAGAAAAGGTATAAATCGCTCCCTTTTAACATATTTTTCGTAGATGCTGAAGACCAAATATTAGATTTGTTTGAAAACGCACCAAAGCTAGAACTTTTTATTAAGGGTTATATCGGAATGCATACTCATGACAATAAGAAATTCATTGCTGCGATTGAAGACACTGAATTAGCGAACATTTTTAGAAAGAATAGCAGAAATAATGACGAAAGCGATAAATTTAAAGTCATTTCTAGAATCGATCTAGAATCAGGAAGATGGAAACCTTATTTAAAAAGAGGTGGAGGAGATCAATATTATAGACCTGTTATGGAGGCTCTAGATTGGGAACAGAAGTCAATTTTAATTTACGATATTCCTAAATCTGTCCCTTTTAGAGAGGAGGGGATTGTAATTAGTGGTGTTAGTTCGAGATTAGCCGCGCGGTATATGCCTGAGGGTTGTTATTGGGATTCTAATAAAGCAATGGGATTTATCGTTAAGGATAGTTCAATCTCAATTGATTATTTTCTAGGATTATTGAATAGTTCGTTATACAACTACTTATCTAAGGGTATTTTAAACAATACTAATAGCATTCAACTAACAGGAATACACTCGTTACCTTTTATTAAACCTGATAAAGGAACGCACGAAGATGTAAGTTTATTGGTTAAGAAAATAATAGAAAATAAGAAGAAAAATTTGTCCTACGATTATACAGAGGAACAGAAATCAATAGACAATATTATTTTTGAGTTTTATGCTAAAAGATTTAGTCTTTCACAAAACCTTAGGAAAAATTTAGACGAAAATTACGCGAACTACAAATAATATATTTTATAGTAGTAAGTATTTATTTAGTTCCCATTCCGCTTCTTTTCCGTCATTTTTAGCAACCTAGTATTCTTCAATTTCTTTATTTTTATTTTTTGAAAAAAAGTAAAATCAAAAGGTTGATATCATTATCACATAATAATACAAATTAGAGGTGAAATTATGCCAATTATTCATGTAAATGTTTGGAAGGGCTTTGGAGATGAAAGAGTTAAAACTGTAATACTAAACATAACCAAAGTCTTTGTTGACTTAGGCGTCCCCCAACACGCTGTAGAAGTAATTGTTCACGAAATCCCAAAGACTCATTGGGGAATTGGTGGAGAACCTGCTTCTGAAAAATTCAAGGAACAACATTAAACAAAGGCTATATAATAATAGAAAAATTTACAATTTTTCTTCTTTTGTTTAAAATCTTAAACAAAATCTATGCTGTATACAAATAATTAATATTACAGTAGTAGATATCTATTTAGTTCCCATTCCGATTCTTTTCCTTCATTTTTAGCCGCTTGGTAATCTTCAATCTCTCTACTCTTGATATCTACAAAAATATCTACTAATTGTTTTCCAAGATTTTTAAGGATAAATTTACTGTTTTCGAAAGCTTCTAAGGCTCTAGAAAGGTTCTGGGGTAATTTTTTAATTCCTAAGGTTTGACGCTTTTCCTCAGATAACTTATCAATATTTTCTGTGACCGGTGTGTTTGGTTCGATTTTATTTTTTATTCCATCTAAGCCAGCTGCGAGTAAAATAGCTGTTCCTAGATAAATATTCATGGTCGCATCACCAGCTCGATATTCAATTCTAGCAGATTTTTCGTATCCAGGTACGCGAATTAAAGCTGTCCTATTACCTATACCCCAAGATATATAAACTGGTGCTTCATGATTAGGAATAAGCCTTTTATACGAATTTGTGATAGGATTCAAAATCGCTGAGATAGAATCAGCATGTTTTTGAATCCCACCAATATAATAACGGAGAATATCGCTTATACCTGCGTCAGCATCAGCAAAAATATTCTTCCGATCTTTTTCTAAATATTGATGTAGATGTAAACCACTTCCTGCTACTAATGGAAATGGCTTTGGCATAAATGTAGAAATTAAATTTTTACGATTAGCTTCAATTTTTACAATCAATTTCGCTGTTTGTACATTATCAGCTTGAATTAGAGCATTATTAGGGAGAAATTCAATTTCTTGTTGGCAAGGACCAACCTCGTGGTGCATTGTTTTTATGCCAATGCCCATGTTTATCATAGAGTCAGAGATCTGAAAGCGCAATTCTTGGTAGGGATCTTTCGGTGGAAGATCCATGTAAGCACCATTATCAGCAATCTCTCGATCATTTGTTATAAAATACCATTCTAATTCTGGTCTTGTGAAAAAATCATAACCTAATGATGCCGCTTTTTCAACTATCTTTCTTAATATCCCTCGTGGACAGGTGGGATAAGCATTGCCTTTATTGTCAGTTACATCGCAAATGAATCTCCCAACCCTAGGATTCCATGGAAGGATCGAAAAGGTGTTTAAATCTGGAATAATTTTCATATCGCTTTGCTCTGTTTTTAAAAATCCAAGACTTGAACCGTCGATGCCTGTTCCATCTTTCATGGCGTCCCATATTTTTACCGGGAAGTCAACCCCTTTAAATTCCCCTAGAATTGATGTAAATTGAAATTGTATGTAATTAATAGCTTTATCTATAAATAATTCCGAAAAATCTTTCATGACATTTTCCTCTCAATTTAATAGTTAAATATCGATTTTCATATTTTCGAATTTTATAATTATTATTTAATACATACTAAACCAAAACGATAGGAATATGTTTTCGAGGGGTATTCAAAATCTCTATTTTGTAACTTAGCAACAGTTCGGATTACTTCAATCCCGATAGCTTCCATAGAAAACATTTGTTTATCAGGATAGCGACATGGTGTCCCAGAATCAAAAGTACACCCTTTATCCTTATCGTTAAGACAGATTCTGCACGTACCATCGTATAATAATAGTATTTCTTTGGGTTCATCTGCAAGATCGTTTACAAAATTCTCAACTTCTTTTTTCAAATCGTCCCTATAGAGATTATTCATGTAATAAAAATATTTTATTCTCTGCTCGCTACGATTTGGGTGTTTTTCTTTTACTTCTTTGATATATTCTGACAAATTAAATCTCGAATATATCAAATAAAACATTTTATAGTTAGAAAGTTCTTGTTCTAAATAAGGAGCAGATGGTGGACAGCTATGAGAATGGTTGTAATGTGGGCAAGTAAATCCGGGTGAAACACACATAGTTTGAACAATAGGATCAAAAAATATATCCTCGTAGTCTATTTCAATCGCAGGCATGATATATGAAATTTACAATTTTTCCTCTCTAATCTCTTCTTCGTAAACTTTTCTTCGCTCTTCTAAATAAACTGGTCTCGGTACGTCCCACCATCCTACAGCAGGAGATCCAGTATAAGGGTATTGTCTTTGAACTTCAATTTCAATAACAGAGGGCTTTCCAGATTTAGATGCTCTTTCTAAAGAAGGAATAATTTCCTCTTTCTTCGAAATTTTTTCACCGTAGCAGCCAAACGCTTCACCGATTTTAGCGAAATCTGGAGAGTAAGTATTACCGTTATTATCTTCGAAAGCGGTCCCATACGCTCTATCCTCACCAAAAGCAGCTTGTTGTAAGTCTCTAATGGCAATCCAGCCATGGTTATTCAGGACAATAAAAAATATCTTATCCAATCCAAGTTGTACAGCCATTGATATCTCTGATAATGTCATCATGAAATCGCCGTCTCCTACAAGTGCTACTACCTGTCTGTCTTGTTTTCCGATGTCTATAGAGCCCAATTTTGCACCTATCGCCGCTGGAATGCTATATCCCATTGTTGAAAACCCTCCAGCTGTCAAACAAGTATTAGGTTCGTAAAACTCTAATTCCTGTAACATTTGAGCTTGAACATTTCCAGAACTTGTTACGATTACGGTATCGCGATCGAAAAATTTGCGAACTTCTCTTAAAACGGTCGATATCATTACAGGGATTTTAGAATCGTCTGAATAGCCATCAAGAATTTCAAACCATTTTTTTTTCTCTTCTTGTATTTCATTAAAGTAGTTGGTGTTCATGTAGTCGATTGAATAATCCCTTAATTCGTGTAAAATCTGTTGTAAACATGCTTTTGCATCCCCTACTATTCCAACAGATACGGGGTAGTTTTTGCCAATTTCATGGGGATCTATATCTATGTGGATTAATTTTGAAGGAGGTATAGAAAAACTTACGCCTTGTCTATATGAGCTAGCTGTTTCGTCAGCAAATCTGCATCCGATAGCGAGAATAACATCTGCTTCAGATGTCATTTTTAGTCCCACTGTAGTACCTTTCGATCCTGCTGACCAGCAATAAAGGGGATGCGAGTTGTCTATAATATCTTTTCCCATCATCGTAACCACTACGGCAGCTCCTATCTTTTCAGCTAGAAGTTTTACTTCTTCATTGGAATTCGAAGTTATAGCACCTCCGCCAATACATAAAACAGGTCTTTGAGCCTTTTTTAGTAAATCCGCAGCTTTTTTAATTATTTTAGGGTCTCCCATAATCCTTCCAGATGATCTTCGTTCTAATGGTAAGGGGATTTCGATATCAATACTATTGGCTTGTACATCCATGGGAAGATCAATGTGTACTGGCCCTCTTCTCCCAGTTAACATATAATTAAAAGCTCTTTGCATTATTGTAGGTAGTTGTCCAACTGTATCAACTTCAAAACTTCGTTTTACTATAGGTTCTAAAATTTTAGGCATGCTTGAATCTTTTTTTCTTTCAATCTCTTGGAGAACACCTTTACCTCTCATATGTACATGTGTATCTCCTGTAATGACTAAAACGGGCATGCTATCGACGAATGCGTCAGCAAGTCCGATTGCCGTATTTATTGCACCAGGTCCTATTGAAGTAAAAACACATAAAGGTTTTCCAGTGATTCTATAATATCCTACTGCAAGGTGAACTCCTGACATTTCTTGCTTAGGTTGAATTAATTGAATTTTATCTTTATTTTTGAAGAAAGCATCTACAAGGGGAAGATTTCCGTGGCCAGGGATTCCGATAACATATTTCACTCCCTCCTTTATTAAATATTTAGAGATAATCTCTCCACCAGTATACTTAGGCATTTTAAACTCCATCTAGTTTATTGGTTTTTATTACATATAATTTAATAAACTAAAAATAGATTTTAGTTTGCTAATCCATAGAATGTTTATTATAAAAAACGATTTAATAAAATTCTACTATTTTTCTACTATAAACATTTAAATATAATAGTAGATATTATAGTAGTAGGTGAGTTTAATATGCCTAGAGAAATTGATAAGGAAAAATATACACGCATACTTGAAAGACTTGAAAAAAGAGAAAAACAATCTTCTATTGTAATTGATGAAAAATGCTCTTATGGCACAATTTCAGCAGCTAAACAATGGAATAAAGAAGGAAGACCTTCTACTATTATAGCTTCTACTAAATCAGTAGCAAATACCACAAGAATTATTTTTTCAATTCCAACCTTCTGGCTCGATCTTTTAAATGAAAAGATTGAAGCTGGGATTTGGATGGATTATTCTGATGCAATTGTAGATATTATACGGACACATTTTCGAATAAGAATGGATTCATATAAACCTGCTCAGGGGGATATCCCTACTTTTGCAGATAAAGGTGAAAATTTTAGAAAAACAAAGGGAGATATTCTTAAAGAATTAAAAAATCATATGAAATAAAAAAAAATTTTTTTGGTAAACTAATATTTTATTGAAAATTCAATATGCCCCCTCTTTTTATAAGGTGAACATCAAGAGATCATCTTATATACAATTTAAAGATAAATTACTCATCTTAATGGATTAATAAAGTGCCATCTACTTTAGAAAAGATTAGAGTTTTAGGAGAAAATTCTAAATACGATATATGTGCTAGTACTGCCTCCAGTCGTACTGAAAAATATCCAAAACTTTTTGGGGATACAAAAAAATCGATCGGAAACACGGTGAGCTCTGGTATTTGCCACAGCTATACGCCTGATGGTCGATGTATGAGCTTATTTAAAACGCTATATACTAATAAATGTATATACAATTGTAAGTATTGTTTTTCACATAGTTGCAAGCATAAAATGAGTTTCTCTCCTGAAGAATATGCCCGTACGTTCATGAAACTATATTCGATGAATGTGGTGGAAGGTGTGTTCATATCATCTGCAGTTTGTGGCAGTGCCGACCAAACAACAGAAGAAATGCTTGAAGCCATCAGACTTCTTCGATACAAATATAATTTTGGTGGATATGTGCACTTTAAATGTCTACCTGGTGTAAGTCAATATTTACTTAAAGATGCTATATCACTCTCTGATCGCATTTCAATTAATACAGAAGCATCCACTAAAGATTATCTATCTGAAATCGCAGAACAGAAGGATTATTACAACGATATTATAACTCGACAGCGTTGGTTAAAGCAAATTCGTATTAGACATAACGACGAAGCTCTCAAAGCCATGAAAGATTTAAAATCAGATATTAAATTGAGAGAACAAGAAAAAATGATTAAAGAGCATCGGAGCGATGGGTATAAAAAATTCCGATGGGATGGAGCTCCAATACTCAACTGCGGACAAACTACCCAATTTGTAGTCGGAGCGGCAGAACACGAAACAGATTTGGATTTACTTAAACGAATTGATTGGGGATATTGTAAAATTGATTTAAGGCGAGCTTATTTTTCCTCGTTCATCCCAATCGAAGGTACTCCATTAGGAAATAAACAAGCTGCACCTTTAGAAAGAGAACATAGATTATACCAGAGCGATTGGTTAATGCGAATCTACCACTTTAAACTAAAAGATTTAGAAGGAGTTGTGACAGAAGAAGGGAATTTACCTCAGGGGGATCCAAAAATTCATTTGGCAAGGGAATATTTTAAGCAACATAGACGTGTTAACCCAAATGAAGCCTCCTACCAAGAATTGCTCCGAGTTCCAGGAATTGGGCCAATCTCAGCTAAAAGAATAATCAATTTGCGCGCCCAAAAGTTCGTTTTTACCCGTAGACAAGATTTAAGAGCTGTAGGAGTAGTATTAAAAAGAGCAGATCCTTACATCTTAATAGATGGTCATACTCAAACTAGTCTTCATAATTTTTCTAACGAAGATTATAAGGAAACTCAAATTAAAGAAATTTCATGAGGAAAATGACAAAAATAAAGGACCCTTTGGAAGTTATTGGATGTTCTAAAGGATATTCACATGAAGAGTTGATAAAGAATATTCACCGTCATTCTTTATATTCTCCAGCGATAAAACGACAAATAATTACGATTCCAGAAGCGATATTGCGTAATTCTGGCACTCTAATGGCAAAGAAAATCAATCGAATGATGCGAGAAGTATTCACTGAGGCTTACCGGGCAAAACAGTTTACGCGAACGGAAATTAACAATCGTGGCGTGTTATTCGGAGTTGTATCGTTCAAACATAATGTTATCGATCTTGTTTTGGTCTATTTTCATGAAAGGTGGCCACAATGCGTCGTTTGTTTGTATAACGAACAAACATGCGAAACTTGGGTAATAGATGAAAAAGGAGCAATTCGCGAGTTTCATCAATCTCTAAAGAAAGTAGTAGAAAATGTTAGTAGAGATCGTCGGATAGTGCCTTACTTCGAGGATATTCAATTTTCCGGAGTAGAGATATTCGAAACATTATACAAATCTCAATTCATAGCTGAAAGAGAGAACACGCAATATTTCAAGAAAATGATCCCGGATCATTGCTATCAATTACCTGGAATGAGAAATGGAGTAGAAAAACATTTTCGTAATAAGAAACTTAATGATTTTCTTTAAAGATTTTAATAAATAAATAGTAAAAAAAAAAGGTTAATTATAAATTCATTTCTTTCAATTTCTCCTTGATTTCTTTCGTTTTTTCAGGTCTAAGATCGTAAACAAGCACGAAAACGACAAGAGCAATGAGGGTCAGGATCATTGGTATTAAAGCCGTGTGTAAAAGTATTCCAAACTTTGCTAGGTCTGATTGGGTCGCTGAGTTAGCATCGAAACCTGTTAATGTATGGGCAATCGCAAATATCCATCCCTGAGCAATTAGTGAAAATCGGATGAAAAACGTGTAAACACCCATAAAACTCCCTTCAATGTGTTTTCCAGAATCAGCTACGGCTTCATCAATCGCATCTGCTAAAACAGGGTTAGATCCAATCCTAAGTGCCCCCCCTCCAATTCCTAATATCAATGCAGCTATAACAAAACCAATTGTAGTATGGGCGAACATAAACGGTAATAACCCTATTGTGTTCAAGAAAACACCGAGTATCAACATTTTCCGATTATTTTTCATTTTCTGAGATAATAGCAACCAGGGAAAAAGTGAAAGGATCACTGCAAGGATAAATGGTGCAAGTATCAATATTGCTGAACTCTCTGGTTCCTCGAGAATATATTTAGTAACATATTGGATTGATGCAGTAAGACTAGCTCCTATTATCCCATCCATCAAAAACACAAAAATTACTGCCATAAAATTCTTATGGGTTACGACGATTTTCAATGCGTGGAAAAATGAGATAGATTCTCTCTTTTCTTGCTCTTTAACGTAACGATCCCTTAATTCTTTACTCTCTCGATGTCCTGGAATGGAGGTTACGAAAATTACAAGATTAACTATTACAAAAATCCATGCCATGCTAGCAAATGAGGAAGCGTTATCAGTTTTAATGAGAAGTGGAGGTACAATAAATCCAATTGCAGTCCCGAGAATACCTAAAAGCATTCGCCAGAAACCACCTTTCCTTCTATTGCTATCTGAGCGGAACTTGTCTGGAAATAAAGCACCATGGTTCAATTGTGATATGGTATAAAATAATTCGTAAAGACACAACGATATTAATACCCAAGCAAAATAAATCCAGGCGGCATCCACCGGATCTAAATAAGGTGGACTAAATATAATGGCAAGAAATAGGATTGCGGGTATACCTCCAATTATAAACCACGGGTATCTTTTGCCAAGTCTACTCCAGAATTTTCTCGGACGATCTACAAGATATCCAACTATAGGATCGTTAATTATATTCCAGACTGCGAATATGGTATATGCAAGAGTTATTATCAAAATATCTAAGCCCACGACAACTTCCCAGAATATAAAGAATAAACCTCCGAAAATTCCGTTAAAGACTAGCCATAGTAAATCTGCCATTCCGTAGGAAAGCATGTTCGATGTTGAAATTTTTTTATTATTTTCACTCATTAAAATCCCCTAACATAATTTATAGAGAACTCCCCTTTAATAGAGACTCTAAAATAATTTAAGTTATAATTATTTAATTTTTTAACTTATTAATATTTCACTTTGTAAAAGACGCGTTAGATCGACGCTAAATTTAATACATTTATGAAAAAAGAAAGGTGATTCATAGCGAAATATAAAAAAGTAGCTGCGAAAACCTCGTTTATAAAATAAGAAAAGGAATTTAAATTATATTAACAAAAATCTCTTTTACTTCTTGATAGTAGTAGTTTTCTTCGGGTAAATCAATTAAATTACCACCAGTTATATTGATCTTACTAATCTCCTCGTTGTCAGATATGAATCCAAGCAATTTAACTCGGTCATTATTTAGATTTTCAACTTCTCCTGCTAAAATGTTCTTTAAATCCTCTGGGAAGCGATTTCCTAAGATCCATCTACGCTCAAATTTTAGCGTTAATCCGTCTATTATTTCTCAAATTCGTTTCAGGGTATGAATCCCCATTCTTTTAATAAAGCATAAAATCAAACTTTATAAGAGGTGCACTTTTTTTTCACATAAGCTCGTGTGAGCGCAAAAGAAAGAGTGAGAAAAACCGTGGCGTTAAAAATTGTATCCTTTAGCGGAAAAGGCGGCGTGGGCAAATCTACCTTGCTGGTGCTCATGCTTAAGCACATGATAGAATCAAAAAAATACAAGAACATCTTGGTCATTGACGCCGATCCCGACGCAAACATCGGGGACATCATCGGTGAAAATGTTGGGTTCAAACAAACCGTAGGGGGAAAAATGACCGCGCTCAAGGATAAAATTCAAAAAAGACAAATTCCTCTCGAAGTATCGAAAAACCAAATCATTGAATCTGAGGTCTTCGACGCGCTCATAGAATTGGATGACTTCGACCTGTTAGAAATGGGACGAGGTGAAGGAGAAGGGTGTTATTGCAGTGTGAATAACGCCTTAAAGCGTATAATTGATGTATTATCGAAAAATTACGACATCGCTTTAGTGGACGCTCCTGCTGGGTTAGAACACTTCGCTCGAAGGACGGGGCAGGACGTAACCGACCTCGTTATCGTCACCGACGCGAGTAAAATGGGATTTCACACTATGGAAAGAATCGTCGAAGTAACCAACGAAGTTCATTTAGATTTTAAAAACATCCTCGTTATCGGCAATCGCTTTCCGGAAGATATGAAAAACTTGTTAACCGAAAAAGTCGAAAGCATTAAAGACGACAGGGTAAAATTTCTGGGCTTACTCCCTAACGACGATGAAATTAGTAAAATGAACTTACTCGCTAATAATCTGCTAGATATTTCTCCTGAAAACAAGTTTTACAAATCGGCAAAAGAGTTATTCGCTAAAATAGTCTAATTTTGATCTGTTACAAAATAAAATAAATTTTTTAACCTAAACGATTCTTTTAAATTGTCTCCAATCTCGTGTAGGATCCAGAAAAAAATTTTAGAATCAAAAATAGATGCAAAATCATAAAGTAACTTATACAATATGAATAAAAGAACTATATCTGCGCTAAATTATCGTGACGGTGCATTCTCTTGACGATAAACCGGTACGATTTTTGAGGTGAATTCTTCCAACATGTAAGGAAAATCGTCTTCACTTGAAATTTTACCTAGTTCCAGCAAAATCTGTCTCGCCATAAACCAAAAAGCTAGACCTAAAGCTTTCTTTCCTCGATTATTTGCTGGAATTGCGAGGTCGATACCATCAAGGATATCGTCAGTATCAAACAATGATACTACAGGAATTCGAGCCAATTTAGCTTCTCTTAAGATGACTTTATCAGCGTGAGGATCAACTATGACTACAACCGATGCATCTTTAATGTAATCTTCTATTATAGGATTTGTTAAAGATCCAGGAATAAACCGTTCGGTAATTGCTCGACACCCAAGTACTTTACAAAATTGTTTTACGGGTTCTTTTCCGTACCTTCTCACGGATGAAACTATTACTTTATCGCTACCTTCTTCGACATATTTACTAAGAAATTTAGCAGCTATGACAAGACGTTCGTCGGTTTGAGTTAAGTCTATTACGTACAACCCGTAATTAGTTTGTCTATAAACAAATCGCCTAGCATCACCAGATAATAACTTAGTTCCAATGTGGATACCGCAACTTAGGTATAATTGCTTTTTTTCTTCGTCTTTATCGACAATTTTTTCGATATCTCCGACATCAGAATCCATATCATCTGTATCGAGTAATTCGAGTTCCTCTTCTAAATCCAGCTCATCTTCAAAATCTTCCTCAAATTCTTTTTCGAAAACTTTCTCTAAATCTATGTTGTTATTGTTTTCTTCTTCTATCTTAGAATCCTCGTCGGAATTAGTTTTTTTCTTTTTTTTAGCCAAAATAAATACCCTAAAGTAAGCGATTTAGTATATCAAATATAATCTTGATAAATTAATTAAAACATCATAATTTTAATATTTTATTAAAAGCATTCCTTTAATTCTCTTAGAACTAAAGATTTAATAGATCACAATTATTTAGTTTATTATTAGTCTTTAATAATTCTAACAAGAGTGATTGGAAATGGTTTCGTATCGGTTAGTGCTAGGTATAATTGTTGGTATAGTGTTTAGCTTTTTCACAGTTTTCTTTTTTAATATGGAAGCCACTATTATTCAAATACAGATTTATTTACAAACTGATATATTAAAAGTAATCATTTTACAAATAGGAGCGAACTTTAAATTTGATTTAATTACTTTTTTTACGGGAACACCATCTATTACTGAATTTTTTGCCCCACAGGTTTTAGCTTGCATATTTATCGGTTATGTGAGCGGTACCATTTCTAAAGGCTTAAAAAGAGGGCTTACGGCAAGCAGCTTAGTAATTATAATTGGATTTTTAATTTGGATGTTATTAAGCGTTATCTCTGGAGAAGATTTAATGGCCTTGTTTCAAGGAGCTCAGCTTTCTGTTACAATTGGCGGAATTCTAAGCGCTATTCTGGGAGCTGTTATTGGAGGTTTAATAGGAGGTTTTATCAGCGGACCATATGAAGAAGTTTATTAAAAAATATCTTTTTTCTAAAAATCATTCATACTTTTTTTAATGATTGAATTATATTTAATGCTCAATTGAATAACTAAACCTTAAAGTAAATAATTAATTCTTAAAGATTAATGGCAAGTGAAGAAACTCTACCTAATAGCGATTTTGCTTTTGATTTATTAAAAACATTGAAAGTTCCTTATCATGTAAGGCGTCATTCTTTAAAGGTTGCGGAAAAAGCATTAGAATTAGCAGAAAAAATAGATGAAAGAGAAGTTGATAAAGACTTAATTGAAATTGGAGGTATTTTACACGACATCGGCCGATCTAAAACTCATGGTTTCAAACACGGTATAATTGGAGCCAAGATCCTAAAAGAAAGAGGGTTTTCAAAGCGTCTCTCGAGAATATGCGAAACTCATATGTTAGGAGGATTAGATAAAGAAGATGCCAAACAAGTAGGGCTACCAGAAAGAGATTATATGCCATTAACTCTTGAGGAAAAGATCATCTGTCTTGCTGATAAACATATAGCTGGTACAAAGGATGTTTCGATAGAACAGAGATTTGAAAAGTGGTTTTCCAAATATGGAGAGACTCAGATACTTACTAAGGCTAAAGAAAGAATTGAAACTATTCAAAAAGAAATAGAAGATTTAACAAAATAGCGGTTCCCTGAAATTATTCTGGATTTCTATCAATTGCGGATTAATTTTTCGATTCCATTTTTTGATTTAAAAGCTTCTTTTCGTTTGTTAAATCCTCCTCAGAGATTTTTTGATTGTTCCATAAAGTGAATTTTAAATAGAGATTAACATAAAGATATATTATAATATTTCTTTTTAGAAAAGAAACTCAATTAATTCGTGTGAACTCATGAACACTTATGATATAATAATTGTTGGTGCTGGTCCTGGAGGTTCAATGTCAGCAAAAATAGCAGCCGATTTGGGGTTAAAAACAATTTTCTTTGAACGCGGGCGAAAACCAGGTGAAAAAAATTCATCAGGATGTGGTTTAGGTCCTCGGATGTGGAAGGATTTTCCAAGTATGATGAAGGAACTAACACCCGAAAAATGTCCTTCTATGAGAGCAGGTTCTGCTGCTCGAAATTATTTCATCAATCAGGAGGGTGTTGTTGCTGGTTATGTAATGGCTCGTCCCACCGAGTCAGTATCATATGAACCAGCAAAAAGTTGGATTACGATGAATTGTTACCGAAGTGAGTTTGATCCTTGGATTGCAGAGTTTGCTATAGATGCTGGTGCTGAATTAAAAACATCAACTTTAATTACTGATCTTTTGAAAAAGGATGGCAAAGTTTGTGGTGTAATTGATGAGCATAATAATAAATATCAAGCACCTATCGTTATTGGAGCTGATGGAGCAGTTTCGATGGTTGCAAAACAAAGTGGATTAAGGACTAAATGGGCACAAGATCAAATTACAGTAGTACCTCAATATGATTTTCAAGCAAGTCCTGAAAAAATTGATGATATCATGGGAGATGAAACTCTGGCAGTATGGTGGTCTGCAATTTTTCCAGCTTCTTATCAAGTATTCTTTCATGATGGATTTCATCAAGGTCTTGGCAATTGGTTAAATAAATGGGATAAGAATCCATTATATTATCTAAATCGCGTAATAAACCTCAAATATTATCAAAGATTATTAAGAATATTGAATGCCAAACCAAGAGAACTTCAATCTCACCTCCTTCCGTGGTTAAAATATCCATATAACACGCACACTGATGGAATTATCTTAATAGGTGATGCAGGAGGATTTCCTTGTCCACTTGAAGCTGAAGGAATATATCCTGCTATGGTAACAGGGAAAGCTGCAGCAGAAGTAGCAGCAGAAGCAATCGCCTCTGAAGATTTTTCAAAAAACTTTCTCTCAAAATATGACAAAGTATGGAAAAATACAAGTATTGGTGAGGAATTCGAAACTGGAGAAGAATTATATAATCTATGGAAAGCACTCCCTTTCAGTCCACAAGAAACGATGTCTTGGTTTGTTCCAATGTTTATGGAGGTAATGGGAGGAATATATGATTGGTCTCAACCACATGCAAAGCGAGTTCGACAGATAGCATCCCAAATTAAATCATACATGCCTAAAGCTCTACCCTTCATAATGAAATACGTCTTTCCACTTATAGCAAAAATTTTTGAGGAAGATCTTGATAAAATGATGGATCCTCAGAAATTAATGTCTGTAATTCCTAAGGTACTGGATTTAGTTCCTAAGAAAAAAAAACCAAGGAGGGATGATACATGAAATCCAATGGTTTAACAAAACACATACCTGGTACAAAGGATTTTATATCAATTGATCAAAATAAATGTAATAGATGCGGGCAATGCATTCTGGT
>DATKTW010000057.1:0-13265 GCA_035530895.1 Candidatus Nanopelagicaceae bacterium | reverse complement strand
ATTAGATAATAAAATAAAAATCACATTTATCTTTCAAATCAATTTTCCATTAAAACAACAAAGTTTTGAAGATTATTGAAACACTGAAAATAAAAGAAATCTTTAATTTCATAAGATAATATTGAGACTAGATTATAATTTTGTCTTAAGAAAAAAAAATAAACGGAATGATTTGGTATGAAATCATTAATGAGAGTAAGGATGAGTTTAAGCGATGCTCATTATGGCGGAAATTTAGTTGATGGAGCTAAAATATTAGAATTATTTGGGGATGTTGCTACTGAGTTACTAATTAAAAACGATGGAGATGAGGGTTTATTTCGGGCTTATGACAGCATTGAATTTTTAGCTCCCGTTTATGCTGGTGATTATATTGAAGCTGAAGGAAAAATTATTGAAATAGGGAACACTTCAAGAAAGATGATTTTTGAGGCAAGAAAAGTTATTACATTAACACCAGATATAAATGATTCTGCGGCCGATTTCTTAAATGAACCGATTGTAGTATGCAAAGCAAGTGGAACTTGTGTTGTTCCAAGAGAGAAGCAAAGAAAAAAGTAATATGATGTCTATGGAAAAATTAATTATAACAGCTGCAATATGTGGTGCTGAAGTAACAAAAGAACATAATCCGAACATACCTTATACTGTAAGAGAAATCGGTATCGAAGCAGAAAAAGCGTTCTTAGCTGGTGCGAGTATTATTCATCTACATGTAAGAGAAGATGACGGTACGCCTACTCAAGATCAAAAACGATTTCAAGCATGTGTTGATGAGATTAAAAGAAGATGTCCCGATGCCATCGTACAGCCATCGACTGGAGGTGTCATAGGTATGAGTAATGAAGAAAGACTACAACCTATTTTTATGAATCCACACCCGGAAATGGCTACACTTGATTGCGGAACAATGAATTTTGGAGATGATGAAATTTTCATTAACACGGAAAATACAATCATAAATTTTGCAAAGGAAATGAATGCTCGTGGAATTAAACCAGAGCTTGAATGTTTTGATAAAGGAATGGTCGATATGGCGTTAAGACTTAATAAAAAAGGATATATTAAAGAACCAATGCATTTCAATTTTGTTTTAGGCGTTAACGGTGGGATTGCCGCAACACCAAGGGATTTAATTTTTATGGTAAATAGTATTCCAAAAAGTTCTACATTTACCGTCTGCGCTATCGGTAAACATGAGTTTCCTATGGTTACAATTTCAATAGTTTTAGGAGGGCATGCACGAGTAGGATTTGAAGATAACATCTACCTTTCAAAGGGTGTATTAGCTAAGTCCAATAGTGAACTAGTAGAAAAAGTAGTAAGGATTTCAAAAGAACTAGGTAGAGACATCGCTTCTCCCTATGAAGCAAGATTTATTTTAGACTTAAGGAAATAAATAACAATAACTTACGGGGATATGAATTATTTATAAAGAATTGGCTAAATATTACGACTTAATTTATCATTGGAAGGATTATAAGACAGAATCTAATATTATTAAAGAAATAATTAAGAAATATAAAAAGTCTGATGGAAATAATCTACTCGATGTTGCATGTGGGACAGGAAAGCATTTAGAATATTTCAAAGACGATTTTTCGTGTACGGGTATTGATATTAACAACAAAATGGTGGAAGTTGCTAAAAGTAAAGTTAAGAAAGTGATTTTCGAACAAGGTGATATGATAGATTTTAATCTTAATACCGAATTTGATGTAATTCTATGTTTATTTAGTTCAATAGGTTATGTGAAAACATATTCTAACTTAGAGAAAACAATAAAGAACTTCGCAAAACATTTAAAAACAGAAGGAGTCTTAATAATAGAACCATGGTTTACAAAATCCACTTACTGGGTTGGAGAGCCTGGCATGACTATCTACGATGGAAAAGATATTAAAATCGCAAGACTTAATACAACAAAAATAGAAGGAGACTTATCGATAATGGAGATGCATTACTTAATAGCTGAAAGAAATGAAGATATCAAACATTTTATCGATAAACATGAATTAGGTTTATTTGAGACTGACAGAACTCTGGAATTTATGGAAAAAACTAATTTTAAAGCAGAATTTCTAATAGATGGATTGATGAAAGATAGAGGTTTGTTTATTGGAGTAAAATTTTAGTCTATTACTATATAAGCATTACTTAAAACTATATCTCTCTCGGTTTTAACTTGAATTAAATAACGTCCATTATCTTTCCACCCTTCTGTTGTCAGTGATTCTCCAGGATACACAACATTTGTAAATCGTACTTTAAATTCTTTAAAACGTGAGACATCTCCGTCACATAAACTATATAAGATTGCTCTTGTTGCAAAACCATATGTGCATAATCCGTGTAATATTGGTTTTTCTTGACCTCCAAAACGAGCAGCTACAGGATCTATGTGTAAAGGATTCAAATCTCCGTTTAGTCGATATATGGCAGCTTGATTCTCTGTTGTTTTATATGTAACACTAAAATCTGGCGTTTTATCCTCTGGTGGTGTTAAGTGATCTGTTTTAGGACCCCGTTCTCCACCAAATCCCCCTGCACCTAAATAAAAAAAAGAGGATTCAACTTCAAATAGAGGAGTTCGATCTTTTGATAATCCCGTAAATGTGATATTAATGACTGCTGCTTTACCCTTATCATATATACTTGTAACCTCGCTAAAACAGATTACTTCTCCTTGCGATGGAAACGGTTTATGTAGTCTTACTAATTCTTCTCCATGAATAAACTTAGGAAAACTGATATTACCTAGTTTGGGAAAAGCTACACGCCTAGCAATTGTTGCAAAACTAGGGAAAACTTTTAATCCCCCTGATACTCCTTCATAAATGAATGGAAGTTCAGAGTTTTGAGCACCAATCCCTACTGCGTAAAGAATTACATCTTTAGTATTATACCTGAAAATTTTTTCTGGATTTTTTTTTCCAACTATGCTAAAATCTAATCCCGACATTTTACATCACTTCTATTATTTATTTTAAGACTTTAAACTTTTTCTTGATCTCATGATAAGTGTAATTAAATTCGTACCAAAACATCATGAGCATCCAAAAATTCTTTTAAATCCTGGATTCTCAAAATGTTAAAATGAAATAAGGAAGCAGCTAATACGGCTTCAGCTCCGTTATTGATTGCATCTATAAAGTGCTGTTTATTTCCAGCTCCCCCTGATGCGATCACAGGAATAGTAACAATATCTGTAATTGCTCGAGTTAAATCAAGATCATATCCTGAATTTGTACCATCTCTGTCCATGCTAGTAACTAATAGTTCTCCCGCTCCCTTATCTACAACTATTTTTACCCATTCCAATACATCGAGTCCCGTAGGTTTTGTGCCGCTATGCGAATAAACTTCCCATGATTCACCTTTTTTTTTAGCATCGATTGCTACAACTATACATTGAGAACCAAATTTCTTTGCACCTTTAGTAATTATGTTTGGATCATTTATAGCTGCTGAGTTTATACTAACTTTCTCCGCACCTGCTTTGATAATAGCAGTCATATCCTCAATTGATTTAATTCCTCCTCCAACAGTTAAAGGAATGAAGACTTCTTCAGCTACAGATCGAATTGTATTAAGCATACTTTTTCGTCCTTCTATGGTTGCCGAAATATCTAAGAACACTAATTCATCAGCACCGTTTTCGTTGTAATAACGTGCTAGCTCAACTGGGTCTCCACTGTCTCGTAAGTTTTTGAACTTAATCCCCTTAACAACTCTTCCATTTTTTACATCCAGACAAGGGATAATTCGTTTTACCAATTGAGATTTATGTAAATTATCGAGAAAAGAACCAAAATCCCTGTGAGAAATGCTCCCATCATATAACGCTTTTCCTACAATAACTCCATCGGCACACACTAATGCTTTTTCTACATCCCTTACGCTCGAAACTCCACCTGATGCAATTATTCTAGTGTTTGGCTTTTTTTTCTCCTTTAATTCTAAAAAAAGATCTGTATTTAACCCAGTCGAAGTACCATCTTTCATTATATCTGTAACAATAAAATCTTGGATTCCCAAGTTCTCCAATTTAGATAAAACCTCAAAAATATCTAAGTTCGAATCAAATTGCCATCCCTCAGTACGGATCGTTCTATTGGAGGAATCCAATGCGATCGCAATTGTGTTTCTATATTGTTTAGACAAGATATCTATAATCTTGTTATCGTCTAGCGCAATTGTACCTAAGATTATTCGGTCTGTTCCTCTGTTTATCAATTCCTCGATGATTTCAATGTTCCGTATTCCCCCACCAATTTGAATTTTGACTCCAGCTCGTTTTGATAGAGTAATAAGATTCAAAATAGCAGGATAGCTAAGACTTTCCCGAAAGTTGCCGTTTAACGCTCCATCTAAATTAACAACATGCACCCATAAAGCGCCAGCTTCTATAAATTGTCCTAGAATGGCTTCAGGATCGTTAGAATAAGTAGTTTGCCTTGAAAAATCTCCTTGAGTGAGTCTTATAACCTTTCCTTTTCGAATATCAATTGCAGGAATGACAGTTTTAATGTTTAATTCACCCGTTTTTCTAATGAATTAACCCAATATTTCAGTATATTTTCTCCAATCGTTTTACTTTTTTCTGGATGAAATTGTAGCGCTAGTATTGTTCCATTATTAAAAATGGCGCTAAATCTTATTCCGTGTAGAGTGATAGCGGTTACAATATTTTTTTCTACTACATCACAGTAATAAGTATGGTTAAAATAAGCATAACCCGAAAAATACGGCTCTTTGATCCCAGTTACGCGATTCCATCCCGTGTGCGGAACTCTAATAGATTTAACGGTTTCAAGCTTCTTCACACGCCCAGGGATAATACCTAAACCCTCAACTCCCGGGCTTTCTTCTGATGTATTAAGTAATAATTGCATCCCTAAGCATATTCCTAAAGTTGGTTTAGTTGGGATAATTTGTTTCAGTAGGTTAAATAACCCCCCTCGTTTTAATTCTTCAACTGCATCTCCAAACGCTCCCACACCGGGCAGAACGATACCTGTAGACTTTTTTATTTGTTCTTCTTCGTTCGATATTATTACATCCGTATAATACCTTTGAATTGCTCGTTGAACTGATCTTAAATTCCCAACCCCATAGTCTATTATTGTAATCATAATTAGTTCCTTAATCATGTAGCCTATAGATGTAGTTTACTCATAGTACTCCTTTAGTTGATGGGAGATTTCCCTTTCGCTTAGGATCCAATCGAGAAGCTTTATCAAGGGAATATCCAAGAGCCTTAAAAACTGACTCTGCTATGTGATGATCGTCTTTACCAGAAAGCACTTTCACGTGTAGAGTTATACTAGCATTTGTGGCAAAAGTCTGTAAAAAATGCTCTATTAATGTTAGTGGAATTAATTCGTCTTGATTCTTCCCAAAATATTTACCCGTCCAAGGAATATCAATAATTGAATAGGGGCGATTAGAAAAATCAACTACTACTAATGCTAGGGCTTCATCCATAGGAACATAAGAGTATCCAATGCGACTAATTCCTAATTTATCTCCGATTGCTTGCTTAAAGGCTTTTCCTAACACTATCCCTACATCTTCAATGGTATGATGAGTATCGACATGCAAATCTCCATTAACTTTCATCTCAATGTCAAACATTCCATGAACTGCGATGTGATTTAACATATGATCGAAAAAACCTATACCTGTATTAATATTTGCAATTCCAGAGCCATCTAGGTTAAGCGAAACATTAACAGTGGATTCTTTTGTTTTTCTTTCTTGTTCTGATTGGCGATTCATTTTAATTTCCTCCTTTTAAAAATAATTTTATTTCATCAATAACTTTTACCATATTTTCTTGGAGACCGATACTTATCCTAAGGTTGTTAATCATGTCTGATGAGGAATAATATCGCACAAGAATGCCTTTTGAATAGAGATGTTTGAAAAGGTTCTTTGAAATCTCTGGAGATTCGAAAGTGAGTAGCACATAACAGGCTTCGCTAGGATGGATCCAAAAGTTTTTGTGTTGATTTTGAAGTAATCTAAGCTGATTGATAAACCATTCTCTTGTTTTTTTCATTTCTATTATTCTTTGATCCACTAGTGGGCTAGATAATGCAGATATTGCCGCTTTTTGTCCAGCAATGTTAACATTATATGGTTGTTTAATTGATAGTACGACTTTTCGGATATCTTTTGGCATAATACCATATCCAACTCGTAGCCCACCTAAACCATAAGCTTTGCTAAATGTTCGAAGAACAACAAGGTTTTCATATTGAGGAACCCATTTAGCAAGGCTTTGAAAATTTGAGAATTCTATATAAGCTTCATCAATGATCACTAAAACGGGGAGAGATACTAAGCGCTCAATAAATTTTTCTGATACAACATTTCCATCGGGATTATTTGGTCGAACAATAAATACGATTTTTGACCGTCTCGCAACATCTAAAAATTGATTCTCGTCAAGGAAATAGTGAGCAAATGAATCTTTTTTAACAAGTTGCTGAGGAAATGCTACATATTTAATTCCATGTACTTGAGATAAAAATGAAATCATACCAAAGGTAGGAGAAACAGAGAGTATTGTATCAAAAGGATTCGCATATGCTCTTATTAATAATTCAATTAACTCATCAGAACCTGAGCCAATAATAAAATTATTAACTTCTAAATTTTCTTTTTTCGCTAAGCCCTGTATTAAATGTGAGCTTAATGTATCTGGATAATGACTAATATTTTTTAGAGAACTTAATGTTGCTATCACTTCCGGAAGTGGATCGTAAGGATTTTCATTACCATCGAGTTTAATTATTTTTGCAACAGGGATATTTAATTCTTGTGCAATGATCTCTAAAGATTTAACTCCTTCATAACTTTTTATTGAAGCAAGGTGATCTACGGTTTTGATTTTGGTCATTAGATTCTCCTCCTAGCAGCTTCTGAATGGGCCGTAAGTTCTTCATTACGAGCTAATAATTCAGCTAAAGGTGCTATGGATTTAACTGTTTTCGTATCTAATGCAATAAGACTAGTAATTTTGAGAAAGTCTAATACTGATAATGGCGAAGAAAATTTCGCTGCACCACCTGTTGGCATCACATGACTGGGACCAGCAATATAATCGCCCATTACTTCGCAAGAAGATTCGCCCAAGAAAACACCTCCAGCATTTTTAATTTGCGGTAAAATTTCTTGTGGGTCTTTAGTTATAATAGATAAGTGTTCTGGGGCAAAATCGTTAATCACAGATATAGCTTCCTTAATGCTAGTAACTAAAATAATTCCACCGTTATTTTCAATCGCATATTGTGCAATTTCAGCACGAGATAATTTTGGTATTTGTTCTTCAATTGAACTCTTAACCATATTTGCAAGGTCTGGACTTGTGGTTAGTAAAATTGGAATTGATAAAAAATCATGCTCGGCTTGAGCGAGTAAATCAGACGCGAGTAATTCAGGGTCTGCTGATCTGTCAGCCAAAATAACTGCTTCAGTCGGACCTGTGATGCCATCAATTCCTACAATCCCATAAACTTCTCGCTTAGCTAAAGTTACAAAAATATTACCGGGACCAACAATTTTATTTACTTTTGGAACTGATTCGGTACCATAAGTTAGTGCTGCAACTGCTTGAACTCCTCCTATCTGGAAAACCCTAAGTTTTATGTTAAAATCTCGCATTAAATTACATGTAGCTAATATGATGGGTGAAATTGGAGATGGGCTTACTATTATTATCTCTTCAATGCCTGCTATAATCGCAGGACAGACGCTATGAATGATTGTCGATGGAAGCGGAGCAGAACCTCCAGGCACGTAAAATCCCACTCTCTGGATTGGAGTTATAATTTGTCCTAAAGTCCCTCCTAAATCATTCGTAGTCCAAGAAGATATAGGCTGTTTTCTGTGAAATGCTAATATTCTATCTATGGTTTTAATCAAAACCTCTTTAATCTTCGCATCGATAGATTTTAGTGCCGTTTCCATTAGATCTACTTTAACTTCAATTGAATTAGAAATATCGGTATTATCTAATTTCTTAGTCCATTCAATAAGAGCGAGATCGCCTTTTTCAATTACATCGTTAATAATTCGCTTAACAACTTCTTGTGGTGTTAAAGGCTTACCAAAAATTTTGATGATCTTATTGTTAATTTGAGGCGATACAGGAGTATTGACAATTGATTTGCGTATTAATATTGATTTTTTAGCTTCCTCTAAAGAATAAATTGGAATCATCATTTATCCTCCAGATTCTTTAATAGTTCTTTATAACGCTTAGGTTCTTCCTCAAAAATAAATAAAGTCGGACTAACAACAACTCCACTTCCACCAATTTCTCTTAATGCTCTTATAGTTTCCGTTAATTTCTTTTTTTCAACAATTATATGAATAGCAAACCAAGATCCTCCTTCTGAAGAAATCACGGGCGAGATTGTTGGACCTTGGAGTCCTTTTAGACTTTCCTTAGTAAACATTTTTTTAGCAATATTTTCAGGATCTTTTCCCCGCATGTTTATAAATACTGAGACATATTCTTTTGCTCTTATAGTTGCTTCAAAGTATTCAAGAAAAGTTCGAGAAATATCCAAAACAATCTGATTTTGTTTTAAGATTTTTCGATTTGCTATAAAACACGCTTGGGATTGGAGAATACAACCATCATGCAATATTTTTAACCGATTATCTTTGAGCGTTTGTCCTGTGGAGACTAACTCGACAATTATATCAGAATATCCTAATGTAGGAGTAACTTCTATAGTTCCTTCTGCTTTAATTAATTCAAAATCAAGTTCGTGCCTACTAAAAAACTCCCTTGTTAGTAAGGGGAATTTAGAAGCAATCCGTAAAAGTTGGTTGCGCTGTTTCAAATCTTTCATCGAACCTTCTTTCCAATTTTCGGGTATTGAAACTTCTAAGGTACATTTTCCAAATTCTAAATTTTCGTGAATAGTTACTATTTTATCTGGATCTTTCAGTGTTAATTCAGTTAATATATCTAAACCAACAATTCCAAAATCTAAATTCCCATTAAATACACCATTAATGATATCTTTTTGCCGCTGAAATACTATTTGTATATTTGGGAATCCCTCTAACCATCCAATATATTGTTGCCTATTTCTCCTTAATTTAAAACCACACGAATCAAGAAATTCTTGGGTTTCAGACGCCATACGACCTTTTGAGGGAATTCCCATTCTTATTAATTGCGAATCTGATTTTTCACTCACATTTTTATTTTCCATAATTTCTTCTACTCCATAACTCGTTTAATATATCTTGAAGTTTAATTCCTTTTTTAGCCATAAAAACCATAATAAAATACAATAAATCTGCAATTTCCCAAACTAAATTTTCATCACTAGTATAATTAATGACTTCATTACTTTCTTCTCGTATTTTTTCGATAATTAATCGCTCGTCTTTGGAAATTTTGCTGGTATAAGAATTAGTGACTGGATTTAAAATTCTATCTTGAATGATGTCATATAAATCTGATAATTTGAACTCTTTATTGCCAAAACAAGAATATCTCTGTAAGTGACATGCATCTCCCTCCTGACGAACGTTAAATAACAGGGCATCTTGATCGCAATCATATCTTACTTTATTTAGCGTTTGATGATTTCCTGATGTTTCCCCTTTAATCCAAATTGATTTTCGAGAACGACTATAATAAATACCTTTCTTTTGAATTAGGGCTTGAGTTAGAGAAGCTTGAGAGGAAAAAGAAAGCATTAAAATCTGATTGTGTTCATCTTGAACAATAGTGGGAATTAAACCCTCGAGTTTCTGAAAATCTAAAGCAGATATAAGGATTTGAAGCATCTCTTTCTCTTTAAAGATCTCAGATGAACAAATGAAGGGATTCACCCCCTTTTTTTCTAGTATTTCCGTAAATTTATTATTAGTGTCAAGAAAAGTTAATGGATAATTATTGAAATCAGATATATAGTCAATTACTGCAAGAACGGTATTTTCATCAATATTTAAATCTTTATCATAATCAATCAAAAATTCTGAGCAGTAGGGAACCACACGGTTAATATCCTCTTTTAATTCATTTTTTAAATCAATTAAATCGTTATTGAGGAGTGATTTTTCTCGTAGCGTAATTCTTGCTATAATGATATTTTTTGATACATTTTGGCTGATATTTTCGACTTCTTTCTCAGGAATAATAACCTTTTTTACGCCCTTTTGCAAAACTGATTTTATCGTTTCTAATTTAGGTGAGTTCATCACTAGATTGCATTCAGCAACCTTACATATCCCTTTTAAAAGGCTATGAGAACTAATATTACTTACGACTACGCTACCAAAATAATTTATACTTTTAGCATAGTTAATTATAAAATTCTCATCGATTTTTAACTGATTTTCATACGATGATTTAATCTTGCTAATATTTAACTCAAATTTTAACATAAATGCACTTGATATAAGTTTTTTCTATTGTAGTTTAGTTATTGTTTATTCTCGTGGAATTATAAATCTTCTTTCTAATTTTCAATTTAGATAAACTATTTTGAAAAATTTATAATTCAAACGAATCTTAAGGAAGATTAGATATTGTAATATTAATTCTCTAAGAAATAGATGGAGAATGTCATATGGTAAAAGGGAATAAATATGGAACTCATAGAGTTATTGAGCCTAAAGGTACGCTTCCTCAACCTGCGTTAAAAATTTCGAATGATATGACTATATTCGATAATGAGATATTAATAAATGTTGATTATTTAAACATCGATTCCGCAAGTTTTACTCAATTAAAGGAAGAAGCGGGAGGAGATATCGAAAAAATAAAAACTAAAATCATGGAAATTGTTCAAGAGCGAGGAAAAATGCAAAATCCAGTTACTGGTTCAGGTGGAATGCTAATAGGAAAAGTAGAAAAGATTGGTAATGACTTACGAGATAAAATTGAATTACGTATAGGAGATAGAATAGCATCACTAGTCTCTCTTTCATTAACTCCTCTTAAAATTGAAAATATCTTAGAAATTAATCTAGATATAGATCGAGTTGAGATTGAAGGAAAAGCTATCCTTTTTGAAAGCGGAATTTACGCAAAATTACCTAAAGATATGGAACCGACACTAGCATTAGCCGCACTTGATGTTGCTGGTGCTCCAGCACAAGTAAAGAATCTTGTGAAAGAAGGTGATACAGTACTAATTCTGGGTGCTACGGGCAAATCAGGACTTATGTGTTCATATATGGCTAAAAGAATGGCTGGAAACAAAGGAAAAGTCATAGGGCAAGCTAGAAACGAAACTCGAGCTGAATTTCTTAGAGAAACCGAATTTTGCCACGAAATTATTATCGCAGAGGTATTAAATCCGATAAATGTTTTAGAAGAAACTCTAAGAGCTAATGGTGGGAATGAAGTAGATATAACCATTAATTGTTTGAGCATCCCCAATTCGGAATTATCTTCTATCCTCCCCGTGAGAGATAAAGGTATTGTTTATTTCTTTTCAATGGCCACCAGTTTCACTAAAGCAGCTTTAGGCGCTGAAGGCATAGGAAAAGATGTGACGATGATAATAGGTAATGGATATACTAAAAATCACGTACAAATTACATTAGATTTATTACGAGAATCTGAAACTCTTAGAAGAATATTCGAGGATAAATATGTAAAATCATTAAAATAGCTATTTTTCAACCACACTTCTAATAGGATAGTATCCATATTTCTTAACAGTATCAATCATCGCCTTAACATTTTCATATTTACAGGTACCTAAAATATCCGAACCAGCGCCTAAGATGTATCCTCCGCCTTTCGCAGCATCTTGCAAAGCATGTTTTGTAGCTTCTACTGTCGTTTCTATAGATCCATACGTTAAAACATAAGTGGCCGAAATATTTCCAATTAAACAAATATCTGCTCCGAATTCTAATTTGAGGGGTTTTAATCTCATACCCGATTCGTACTCTAAAGGATCAATCGCATCCACTCCAGAATTAATAAGATATGGAATAGTTTCTGAAATATCTCCATCTGAATGAATAAGTAATTTAGCATCGTGTTTATGAGCATTCTTGGAAAGTTCTTTATAAACTGGAGTTATTAATTCATTCCAATGCTTAGGATTATAAATTGTACTTCCTTTTAAAGCCCAATCATCGCAAATAAATACCAAATCAATTCCCTTTTCAAATAAGCAGTTCTGAAGCTCTTTTGTTATTCTACCCAAAGCTTTAGCTAGATCTTTAACTAAATTAAAGTGTTTCCGAACCATATAGGCAAATCTATTTATCCCTATCATTGACCAGATAGCGAACGCTACAGAACTTCCAGTAGGAATTGTAACCAAACCTTTTTCAAGATAATGATCCCAGATTTTTTTGAAAGATTTAAAGTGAATTTCTCCGGCAGGTTCCCAAGTATTGATATATGTGATCCATTCTTTCAATAGTTCTGGTGTCTTTAAGATTCCATCCCGATACCAGTCACCTTCATTATAATGTCCCCATTCGGTGTAGGATTTAATATTATACTTTCTTAATATTCCTTCTGGAACTTCAGGCTTTTTATGAGAGTGTGTTCTAATTCTATCATAGTGGTACCATATTGAATCAAATCCCATATGGAGTGCAGCCTCGTACATAATATGCTTAGAAAGATGCTTATTTTCAGCAATACCCATTTTTTCTACCACTTTTTTTGTGAATGGGTAATCGAAGACTTGTGCTAAGGTGGGAACTCGGTCAGGTTCTTCGTGCTCTAGTGTTTTAATTATACGTTCATGTACATCCATGATAATCATTTCAAATTTTTCTTAGTGAGAGGGATTAAATACATTAAATTTTATTTTAAATTAAATTTTGTGAGACGAACATGGACCTTAGAATATTTCTCCCTCAAACTCCTAAACTTTAACAAATAAAAAAGATTAGTTACGATAGTAAATTAAGAATTCTTGTAACCATCATGAAAGTAAATAGACGAATGGAACTATTTGGGAAAGTAAGCGATGAAGATTGGAATAACTGGAGATGGCAATTTAGAAATAGAATAACAACTCTTGAAGATCTCAAAGAATTCATTCCTTTGACAAAGGAAGAAGATGATCCTAGTATCTTGGAGAAGATGAGAATGGCTATCACTCCCTATTATTTATCATTAATCGATCCTCACGATCCTTATGATCCAATCCGGAAACAAGCAATTCCTACAGTACATGAGCTCATTAGATACCCAGGTGATTTAGAAGATCCTCTTCACGAAGAGGTTGATAGTCCCACTCCCGGTTTAA
>DATKTW010000056.1:0-2702 GCA_035530895.1 Candidatus Nanopelagicaceae bacterium | reverse complement strand
CATATAGGGCAACTCAAACCTTCTTTAGCGTTTGGCTTAACTATGCTTGAGCTGGAGCTGGGAACGGAGGCATCTGCTGAATAGAAGATAAAATTAATATGACCTCTTTATATTATATATTACTAACTTCTTACTTCTACTTTAAACTACCCCTCTAATGAATGTTCAACTAATTTATTGAGTACTACTTTTTTTTCCATTTTTGACATGGGGATGATCGGGCTGTTATATTTTCTGATTGGATTTAGTGGCGAAGATACGTTTATGATCGCGCTAAGTAGTTATGCTTTAGTATTGATGTTAATACCCGTAAAAACAAATAATATTAAAAGAGGAGGAAATTAGATGAGAGATCTTAAGTATGAAAACCGAGAAAATTTTGACGAGAATACTGGAAAGAAAATTAGAAAATGTGGGTTGTTATGTTACTTATGTGGTATTATTCCGTTGATAGCAGCATTTTTCGTTGCAGGACTTGTTGTAATTTTTGAAAATGGGGAACCTACTATTGAAGAACTATTTGAAATGACTTTAAATATCACCATTTATTCAGCATTTATGGAAATCGTTGGAATCGGTGTAATAATTCTTCAAATTCTTAATCAGCAAAGAGGAATATAAGAATTCCAAATTGAAATGCGAAGATTTCGAATAAAAGAGAGGGATCGACATGAAAGCTGATAATTCACTATCGAAAATACAAAAACTCTTGTGTGTACTCCTGATATTAACACCTTTAGCACATATTACACTGTTAATTTTACTTTATTTTCATAACGGAGTATCTTCGGTACCAGATTTTCCCCTGTCTCCTGAAATGCTGTCATTACTATTTATATTAGCGAGTATCGCCATAACAATTGGATTATATCTGATCGCGCTTCCAAAAGTTGAAAAAAGGAAACAAGAGGAGAATTATTTTATATTATGTGCTATGAGTATTGCAACGGGATCAACAAGTGTATCGCTTTTTGGTTTCTTTATCGCCTTCTTTGGTCTTTTATTCCAAGGACAAGTACAATGGTGGGCTGTTGGTTTATTGACCGCGTTAGGAATCTGTAATGGGGTTATTTTTTATAAAAAAGTTTTAGAGCCGCTTTGATTTTTGAAAGAAGTAAAGAAATCACTTAATAATTGGCTTTATTTTCGGCTGGATTACTGGCTTTAGACGCAAGCTGCATCAATTCATCGATGTATTTAGGAGCCGCCATTTCGCGCTTTGAGTCATATTGCTCCAAGAAAATGTTATGATAAATAAAAAATCCAATATAAAGTGAAATGGTAATAAGAGCCGCATATAAAAATAAATAATAATGTAAATCATAAATCCTGTCTAAAATTGAAAAAACGACCAATGATGCAATGGTTCCGAAATGGAATAAAAAATAATATAAGTGACGATGAAAACCAACGAATAGTAATAACGTGGTCAACTCGATTTTGAATCCAATAATAAAAGGCCGTTTATTTTTTATTACTTGAATAGACGTAAAAAGGTCTTCTTGTTTAATAAAGTAGCCGTTTTCCTTCAATAAGTCTAAAAACCGATTGCTCCAATCAGGTAAATTAGAAATATTTTGAAGCATTAAAATTTGTTTAAAAGTTGGAGGAAGGGGTTTATGGGGGGGCGCATTTGTTTCAGGAGCTATTTTGGGTATTTGGGTTATTTGTGTTTTACGTGCAATCGCCATAAGTTCATCTCGCTGGTCTACCAGAAGGATTTTCAGTTTGAAATCGAACTTAGCAATTATAAATACAAATACTAAGAGAAAAATAAGAATGGCACTCCCCGTTAAGATAAATAGAAAAAACCCCAAAGATCTAAGAATAAATTGCGATAAATAAAAAGAAAAAATCAGAAAACCTAAAGTCCAACCAATAATCTTAAAATAAAGGGGAGATCGGTAGCCGAAATGGGTAATTACATCATTTTGAATTTCTTTAAAGGTAATTTCTACGTTTCCACGGTAATTCTTCGATAATTCTATAACATTATCAAATTTTACTTCGTGCTGAGAATAGTTCATCTGTTCTGCTTCAGTTATAAAAGTTCGTTTCCAAGATGAAAGTTCATTTGCGATATTGTGTAGAATCAAATAATTATTGAGTTGGGGAATTATTTTTTCTTGATTTAGATTCATAATTGTTGTAGTTAAAAGACTTAGAGTATTTCAAGCTTACTCCCTAAGAAGTATTTCTAGAAGGTAAAAAGCCAGTTATTAATATATTCAAACCTAAAAAATAGAAGGTTCTATTAAACAATAATGGTAATCCAATAGTCATTTTACTTTTTTTGGTTTCCTTGGAATCTCTTTTGCTACTAAATTAAATGGTTTTTCCACCCACCTTTCCTTCTGCTTGAATGGTACTGGTGATTTTCTTTAATTTACCACCGCAGCGATCGCACCTCCACTGGGTGAGACTGACGACAATATCCGAGTGGCGACACTTCGAGCAGTATCGCACGGGGTACATCACCGTATTACACTGCAGACAATTCGGCCGATCGCCAAAGCGAAAGGCATACGCTTCACACTTACGACAGAAGAACTTCATCAGTCGCGTTTCGCGCTGAAGACATCGATATATGTAATATTGGGGAATAATCAATAGAGAAAGGATGACCAATAGCCCCAGCGAGATGAATAAGAAAACCCGGAAGCCAATAAAAATGAAAAGCACGGTGATAATGACCTGTACAA
>DATKTW010000055.1:0-3196 GCA_035530895.1 Candidatus Nanopelagicaceae bacterium | reverse complement strand
TCCTGCGTTATCAGCTTCCCAGAAAACTCTCGTTATGTGACGATAGGGAAGTTTCCTGTGTTTGGTCGCTTCAATCATTTCTACGACAGCATTTCTAACACCCCAGTTAGATTCTTTAAGTGAAGCTACAAATCTTTTTATGGATTCGTCTTCATTGTTCTTGTTATCTCGAGGATTGTAATAACAATCATGAAAAAATGCCGCAAGTATCAGTGCGTCGTAATCGTGTGGGTGCACCCTTACAGATTGGCCCTTTAAATGCTCAAGAACTTTATGTAGGTGATTTATTCCGTGGTATGCTCGCCAGGGTTCGTGCCACGCGGCTTCCAAATGCGGAATGGTTTCCTTATGAAGGTATTTTTCAAGAACTGCTTTATATTCCTGAAACGGGTTAATCATAATACTTCTCAGCTAATTTGTTGTAATCTTCAAGAGATATCCCAAGTTTCTTTGCAATCTTTTTTATACGAGCGTTATTCATCCATACCGCTGCAAGCAGTGAAAACACAAGAACCGTTAAAAGAACCATGTAAATCCAGGTGACTGTTGCTATTACAGCACGTGGCCACTTCATTATAGTTCCTAACATTCCGGTTAGAAACATGATACCTAACACCACAGCTATGGTGATTGATGGTTTCATGTTCTTCCTCTCTGTAGATTTCGAAAAATACTTGAAAGCCATGCGCGTCCACCAGTTTGGAGGATAAGCCCCATAAGCCTCATCAAATTGCTTTTTGGTAATTGTAGTTGTCATAATTTTAATTTTATATGATCAAATTATTATAAGGTTTTAGTATATATTTGAAATACACAAGGATATGAAAACGGATACCCACCTACAGTAAATGAGTTTTCTTGTAAATCAGTTTCATATATTAGTTCAAAGTTTATAGGCACACCTTTTTTTCTATGCGATTCTTCTTTAAACGTGTAAGGTAGTATAAACGCTATGGTGTTTGCAAACCGAGATGCTTGCTGAATAAAGTTAAAAGCCATACGTGAATCTTTTCCAAATGGAGGGCCTCCAATTATTAAAGTTTCAGAAGGATCATATGAAAAATCTAATTTCAAAAAATCAGATTTGATAATAGAAGGATGATGAGGGTCTATATCATAAGCTTCACATCCTGGAATTTGTAAAGAAAAAGATCCATCACCTGCGCAGGGTTCTATAATATTATCGTATTTAGAAAGATCTAATAATGATATTAAATGTTTTGCAATTTCTGGATTGCAATAATACTGTTCATAATCAATGCTTATACATTCTATTTCATTTTTTCTTAAGAAGGAAAAAACTTCCACATTCTTTAATCTAGATTCAAAAAATTTCCGTAGAACTTTATATTTTGGTTTATCTGGTCTTGCAAGTTCTAATTCCTTGTGAATATCATACTGGATTTTATCATCTAAAAAATAACTCCATATTCCCGGGAAAATTTCTATTGGGCCTAATAAATTCGAGAAATCATTTCTAAATAAATCCACTCCAGAATATCCCTGAATTGTAAAGGATCCTATTTGTTTCTCTCCATTTCTTCTGTCTATGTGTAATAATTTATATTTAGATTCCACATAATCTAAAATTTCATAATAAACATCATCTCTATTATTATCAATCACTAGATCCACATCTTTATAAAGTGTTTCTACATTACATCCTATTTTCTTATAATAAAAAGAACCCGAAATTACAAGTTTTTTATTTTCAAAATAATCTTTGAAATCATTATATAATAATTGCAAAGTTTTTTTACTTAATTCAAAATAGCCCATTCAATAAACTTTTTCTTATCCTCATTAACATCAAAATTATTCATATACAGATCCAGAGCTTCACTACCTTTTAAAAAATTTAAGAAATCCCTATTAATTTCATCGGTATACCATATTTTATATCTCTCCAGAGTTTTCATTTCCTGTCCTCTTCCTTGATAGAGATCACTATCTATTGAAGAAAAACTTCCAGCTGACGGAACATAATTTAGTTTTTTCTCATTGTAATTATCACCAATTCTAGAACAAATCTTTTTTCTATAATTTTTGGACCTAAAAAAATCATCATAGTAAATTTCTATAGAATCTTTTACATAATTAGTAATTCCTAAAAATTCTTTAGCAATTTGAGTCCACATTTCTATTAAATTTTTAATCCTTTTTTCAGTATTCCAATCCTCTAATAATCGATTAGGCCTATGACAATAATCTAAATAATCATCCTTATCCCAGTCATTAGTTATAATATGTAATTTACCACTATCCTTTAAATCTTTTTCAATAAATTCTCCTTCCCATTTAACATGTTTTAATAATGGTACAATTCCTCGAATTACATTCGGGGGATTATTTATCGAATAAAAACAATAGGAAGTAAACCAATTTAATAAGTCCCTTAAAACAATAATTTTAAGAGAATTTGAATATATGTTAGGATCTAATTTGCAAATTGTTTCATGATTAGGGAAATCCTTTGGACTAAAATTCTCTAAATTTATAAATTCAAAAGGATTATCTAGCCAAGATTCAATATTATTCTTAATAAAAAAATGTCCGCTCCTGGGAACAGATATTTCCCAAAAGTAAACATATTGGTTTTTTGAATTCATTTTAAAAGGAAACTCCCCATGTAACAGTCCCGGAGGTAGCATATGAATTTACAGTGCCGGCACCAGGCTGATAAGTACTTGTAATAATAACGTTACCTGAAACTGAATTTATCGCAAGTGATTTTACGATATATTGTCTAATATATAAAGTTTGAGCCCCTGAAACATAAGATGGTGATACAGGTATATACGCATATGTTGTTCCTGTGCCCGTTCTCTGTATAACATTACCACTAAATCCACTAGAGGAACTAGTAGTTGACCATTGAACACCAGTTGTTACAGTTCCAGTTTGAGATGAAATTTGGAGTCCTATATAAGTTCTTAGAGTAGTTCCTGCACTTTGGCCAGCTAATGCTATTTCCCTAACTAATCCAATAGTTGTAGATGTTAATGGATTTGGTGAATAACTAGTTGACCAAGAAATTAAAATATCATCCGCGGCTGAATATCCATAAAATGCACTAACGCTTGCATTGACCACAGTTTTTCCAGCTTCAACAGACATAGCTCTTAAACTAGCTTGAGATCCTGATGCATTTCCAAGTTCCACATTAATCTGGTTGAATGATAATTGTCCACTAGTT
>DATKTW010000054.1:0-11185 GCA_035530895.1 Candidatus Nanopelagicaceae bacterium | reverse complement strand
TAATTGCATAAAGTGTATAAACTAAAGCTTTAAATTGTGTCTTTTGAATATTCAAAGACTCATCTTCAGAGTAGATTCCTTTTCTGACCATTTCTTGAAAAATAATATCTATAGTTCCAGCTATAAACTTTTTATAATGTGTATCAGACCTAAAATTTAAATTAAACCGATTAAGTAAAAGAAAATTAGTAGCTAAAGCAAAAAATTTATTATATTGCTCATATTTTCCTTCTCTTAGTTGTTTATCAGAGAGATAATTTCGATTTAAACTCATAAACAAAGAGATCGCTCTAGCAGAGATATTACATGTAATACTATTGTTTAACAGCTCAATTATTTTTGATATATAACCTTTTTCATATTGTTTTTTGTTGAAATTCATAGTAAATATCTCTAAAAATTTATTATTTTGGGATTTCATTAAACCTAATGGACTAATATTTTTAAATAGTCCTGCAGATTTTTGATTTATATTTTTGGATAGTTTGGACAAACATTTTGCTTTTGAAATAAGATATAAAATTCTCAAAAAGTAGAATATGCTAAAAATTTGTTGTTAATGGAATAAAAATGTTTGTCCTTTACTAATAATCGATGTTATCCAATTTTAAATTTTTTTGGAATCATAGGCACAACATTTTCCACAACATTGATTATTTGAAGTTAAACCACAATTCTCGAAATTAAAATCAAATGGGAGGACAAAATCATTCGTCACATCGGTTATAATGTCCATGTAGACCTCTAATATGTTTGGATCTTTTCTAAAATGATGGTTTACAATCTCGTCAAGATGTGCGAGTTTATTACTTACTACAAGGATACTTAAATTCGATGTGCCACTTAATCTGAAAGCGTTTAACATGTAAGGACAATTTTTCACTAATTTAACTGTTTCTTCCGGTTTTAACGTCTGAATTTCAACCCTTGCTAACAGTAAATCGATAGTTTTCATATTTATACCCGCTTGAAATTTTAAGACTCCTGCTTTTTCAAGTTTACGAATTCTCATTCCAATTGTAGGTTGGCTTCGATTGACTTTTTTAGCGATTTCAGTATGAGTGAGCATTGGTTCTTTTTGGATTATTTCGATTATATTTCTGTCTACTTCATCGATTTTAAAAACTTTACTTTCCATAATTTTTAACCTTAAAAATTTTATTCATCTACATTCATTAATAACGATATGCCAATATATAAATATTACGGTGATCTTATATTTAAATATTAATACTTAATAATTAATTAAAAATACGTTTAAAAGCGATTAAAACAAATAATCCCAAAATACAGCAGAATAGAATTTATGAGTGAACCTAAAAAAGATATCATCGAGTTTTTGAAAGTACTAGCCGATCAAACTCGATTAGAGATACTAGATTTACTAAATCGTGAGAAGAAGACCTCTTCTGAAATTCAATCAGCCCTGAACAAATCTCAATCTACAATTTCTCAGCACTTAAAGGTCTTAACTAATAAGAACCTTATTATTTTTGAGAGAATTAACAATATTAAGTATTATCAAATCAATAATTTAGAAATCTTTAAGCTCCTAGTAGATATTAAAGATTATGTTGTAAAAATAAATCAAGAAAAACTTAAAGATTTAAGAGATTTAGACATTATTGATACATTATCATAATTTAGTTATTTTAAATCCCTTGAATAAATGAATACAGCTATGACAGAAGACCCCTCTATTAAATTAAAAAAAGTATTGTTAATGGGTTTAGATAATTCCGGTAAAACATCTATCGTATTATGTTTGATGGGTGTGAAGAATTTATCGTCGTTTTCCTCACTAAATCCCACGAGAGGGGTTAAGATCAATAAATTCCAAGCTTTAGGATCAGAATATAGTATTTGGGATTTCGGTGGCCAAGAACAGTTCCGAGATGGCTATTTAAACGACTTTCAAACCCATATAAAAGGAACTAAGAAATTTATTTATGTCTTAGACATCCAGGATTGGAAGCGGTATGACATTTCATTAGAGTATTTAGGTAGAATCCTAGATCGATTAAGGAAACATAAGATAACTATAGATTTTTCTATATTTTTACATAAATATGATCCAGATTTGGAATTCATAAATTCCAAATTTGATGAAAGCGTAATTTCTGATTTGATCAGAAATATTAAAAAATTAATTCCATACGATTTCGCGTACCAAATTTACAAAACATCAATTTATACTGTTTTTCAGAAATTAGCACTATAAAGAATAGGAAAAGGAAGTGAATTTGTTTGCTTGATAATGTAAATGATTCAAAAGAATCTATACTTCAGCGTGACTTAATTGAATATATTGTTTTAGGAATAGGATTATTTCTTACTTTTTTACTAAGCACTTATAGTTATTTACTTTTTCATTCTATTGCCGAAGTAATTAGCATCGTCATTTCAGGGGGGATTTTTTTTATTGGCTGGAACTCACGAAGGTACATGAATAGCTCCTTTTTTCTGATTATTGGGATTTCCTCTCTTTTTATAAGCGTAATAGATTTACTTCACACATTATCTTACTCTGGAATGGGCATTATTCTTGAATTTGATGCGAATCTTCCAACACAATTGTGGATTGCTGCAAGATATTGGCAATCCCTTTCTTATCTTCTTGCTTTACTTGCGATAAATAAAAAAATTAACGCGGGTTACCTAATGGTCAGTGGGGTAGTAATTATTTCGCTTCTTTTTGTTACGATTTTTTATGGTATATTTCCAACGAGTTACATCGAAGGGATAGGGCTTACACCTTTTAAAATTATAAGTGAATACATCATTATCTTAATCTTTTTAGCTTCAACAATAATATTATACAAATTTCGGAGCGAATTTAATAGGAAGATATTTCTTTTAGTTATAGCTTCCATTAGCGCTACAATCATTTCAGAATTGGCATTTACCTTATATGTAAGCGTATTTGACGTTTCAAATTTTATTGGTCATTTATTAAAAATAATCGCATTTTTTTTCATATATAAGGCAATAATCGAAAAGGGTTTACAGGATCCATTTGGATTGCTACTTAGGAAGTTAAAATTGAGCGATGAATCGTTGAGATGAAAAGCTGACGACTTAGGACAAGCTTACTCTGAATATAACCAGATATTTAACGCTTCTCTACCACTGAGAATAATTAGTAAAGACTTTGAGATTATACGTGTTAACAAGACTTATACAGATCTTTTTAGCTTATCTGAGGAGGAAATAATAGGTAGGAAATGTTACGATAATGATTTAAGGCATCTTGGGTATCACTGTGATACTGATGGGTGTTCAATGAGACAAATCGAAAAGGGTAAAAATTATTTTGAATATGAGTTAACTTCGAAATTAGATGACAACACTAAAATCGTAAATCTTGTGCGATCTGTCCCTCATAGAAATATAAAAGGAGAATTCGTAGGGATAATTCAAAACTTCATTAACATTACTGAGCGATATAAATTTGAAGTCGCGATAAAAGAATCGGAAGAGAAATATAGAACTTTAGTTGAAGATTCACTAGAGGGTATATGGGTAATTGATGATGACGCTAACACTACTTTTGTTAATCAAAGCATGGCAAGTATGTTTGGCTATGAGATTGATGAGATGATGGGAAAAAATCTGTATAAATTTATGGACGAAGATGGAAAAAGAATCGCAGAAATATATTTTGAAAGACGTAAGCAAGGGATAAAAGAAGATCACGAATTTGAATTTATCCACAAATCTGGAAGAAAGGTATTTGCGAGTGTAAGAGCTTCTCCAATATTCGATGAAAATGGAAATTTCAACGGTGCTATGGCGTTTGTGACAGATATTTCTGAGCAAAAAATTGCAGGAGAAAAAATAGCAGATATGGCAAAATTTTACACCGAAAATCCTAATCCCGTGCTAAGATTAAGTAAAAAATATATTCTTCTAGCAAATAAACCTAGCAAAACTTTATTCAGAATAGGGGAAGGTAGTAGAATACCAGAAGTTCTTATAAAATCTGTTAACGAAGCATTTTCTATGGATAAGAATATTGAAATGGAATTAAAAATCCAGGATCGTATCTACAACCTATTCATTATGCCGATTAAAGAAAAAGGGTATGCCAATATATATGGCATGGATATAACCGCTCGGAAAGAAGCTGAAGATAATTTGAGTCGTTTTGTTTCTACAGTTTCTCACGAATTAAGAACACCAGTTAGTGTATTAACAATGTCAATTGAATTTTTAGAAAACCACACTGATAAAATTACTCCAGAAATCAATAAAAAATTGAGAGAAGGAATCTCAAGAAATATTTACCTCCTAAAAGACTTAATTGAAGATATTTTAACGCTTTCAAGCATTGATGAGGGGAAAGCTAAAATGGAATGGAACGAATATAAGCCATCCCTAGTCATTAAGGATATCTTAACATTGATGGAACCAATTGGAAACGAGAAAAATATAACTTTTAAAGTAGATATTAGCGAAGAAATCAAATTATACGGAGATGGTAAAAAAGTTGACCAAATATTTCGTATATTTGTTGATAATGCTATAAAGTATTCTAGAGAAAGGAATAATATCGAGATTAAAGCAATTGATCTCTACAAAGGTGAATATAATGCTAATAAAAGGGACGGTGTATTAATCCAATTTAAAGATAACGGTATAGGGATTTCGAAAAACGATATATCTTCTATTTTTGAAAGATTTTTTAGGTCAGAAAAAGTTACTGATATACCCGGATCGGGATTAGGATTATCTATTGCGAAAGAATTGATTAAACTTCATTCTGGAGAAGTTTATGTCGAGAGTGAATATGATAAAGGAACAACTTTTTACATTTTCCTTCCAAGAATTGAAAAAGAAATATATACTAACTAACCCTAATTCTACTGTAATAGAAATTTAATATAAAATTCAATTAGATTCGCCTTGAAACCTCTTATTCTAGTTGTTGAGGATAACCTTGATTTATTGTATAATTTAAACATATTATTAGAATCTAATAATTACAAACCTATAACTGCGAAAAATGGAAAAGAAGCTATAGAAATTCTCTCTAACCTTGAGGAAATTCCTGATGTTATTATTAGCGATATTATGATGCCTGAAATGGATGGGTATGAATTTTTTAAAATAATCTCAAACGAGCCGCGATGGAATAGAATTCCATTCCTATTTCTTTCAGCGCTCATTAATCCTAAAGATATAAGATTTGGAAGGCTGCTTGGGGTGGATGATTATTTAACTAAGCCATTTGACGAGAAAGATTTACTCGCAATATTATCAGGTAGAATTGCTCGTAATAAAAGAATTAACGCATTAAACAAAAAAATTAATGAATCGTTTTCAACTACGAATTTAAAAATGAATATCCCGATTGAGGATCAAAAAGAACGTTTTATCTGTTTATTTTTAGCATTTTGGGATGATAAAACCGGTCCAGAATTAAATCAATATTTCCCTGAGGAAAAAGTTTTTCCAATTCCCTTAGATGACATTGTAAATCAATTATTTACAGTAGCAACTTCAATTTATGGTCACGATAAGATTACAAAGGCTGAGGGAGTATTATTGGACATAAAAAATCTAAATACTCGTGGTTATCTCTTTTTTGATTCTTATCCTGACAAAAAAGAAAGATTTGGAGAAAAACAATATATGATTGCAGTTATCGCACCGTCAATTAACTATTTTCACACATTAGAGATAAAAGAGATATTTACTGATTTATCTAAAAAAATAAAAAAAAAAACTGATTGGAACATTGAAGAATATTGGGAGAAAATTTACGATATAATGTTAATAGATCCAATAAAAAGTGAATAAATTTTATGGATATATGAGTTATTACTTGATCCTTGCCACTAAAAACGAAATAAATCAGTAGAGAGATATTTTTCTCCACCGTCAGGTAGTAAAGCTACAAGATTTTCTCCTTCTTCGAAATCTTTTGAGGCTTCGTAAATAGTCGCCCACGCACAAGCTCCCGCAGAAATTCCAACAAATATTCCTTCTAATTTAGCTAATTTTCTTGCTGTTGCAACGGCATCATCATAGTCGACAGGTATGATCTTATCATATATTTCTGTATTTAACACATCAGGGATAAACCCTGCTCCTATACCTTGGATTTTATGTGACCCGGGTTGACCACCAGATAATATCGCAGATTCCTTGGGTTCTACTGCGTAAATCTTCATTCTTGTCCCTACTCTATCTTTTAAAACTTCCCCAACTCCTGTTATAGTTCCACCTGTTCCTATTCCCGCAACAAAACCATCCACTTGACCATCTAAGTCGTTAAAAATCTCTTTAGCTGTGGTTCTACGGTGTATTTCCGGATTCGCTAAGTTTTTAAATTGTTGAGGAATGAAAACTTTCCCTTTCTCTTTAGAGATTTCTTCTGCCTTTGTAATGGATCCTTTCATACCTCCTTCTTTTGGAGTAAGAATAACCTCAGCACCATAAGCTTGAAGAATCTGCCTTCTTTCAACTGAAACACTTTCTGGCATCGTTAATATTAAATTATATCCCTTAACAGCACAAACCAATGCCAAGCCAATTCCGGTGTTTCCTGAGGTTGGTTCTATTATGATCGTATCTTTATCGATAATACCATCTTCTTCTGCTTTAAGAATCATATATATAGCAATTCTATCTTTAACGCTTCCACCAGGGTTAAAAGATTCTAACTTAACAAATATATTCGGTTTAACATCACTAGTAATTCGATTAAGCTTTACCAATGGAGTCTTTCCTATTGTTTCTAAAATACTATTATAATAATTAGCCATAATTTTCACCTTTTTATACATTTTGAAAAAAAAAGTTTTAACTTAAATTCCTTCACCATATTCTCCGTAAAAGATTTCAATATCGTCATCTTTGGATTTTTTTGTGTCTGGGAAATGTTCTTCTAATTCTTTAATTCGGTTATCTAAATGTGCTATGGCAATTGAAATTGGATCTGGAAGATCACCGTGCCGTAGATCTATTTTTTCTATTTTTTCTCCCTTTTTAGAAACGATTTTCGCAGGCACACCAACAACAACACAATGTGGAGGAACATCGTTAACAACAACAGAGTTAGCGCCAACTCTAACATTATCACCAATAGTGATAGGTCCTAAGATTTTTGCGCCAGTACCAACAACTACATTATCACCTAATGTCGGGTGTCTCTTTATTTGTTCTAAATTAGTACCTCCTAAGACTACTCCAGAGTAAAATGTTACATTATTGCCAATTTCAGCAGTTTCGCCTATTACAACTCCTGCTCCGTGATCAATAAAAAATTCAGAACCAATTTCGGCACCAGGATGAATATCAATTGCTGTCAACTCTCTAGCAATATCCGAAAGATATCTTGGAATATACGGAACATTCAATTTCCAAAAAAAGTGAGCAATACGATATATCAATACAGCTTTTATACCGGGATAACTCGTTAACACTTCAATCAAAGTACGTGCAGCGGGATCTTTATTAAATGCTGCGTTTACATCAGATACAAAGAAATCTAAAATACCTTGCAGATATTTTTGAATGAATTCATAATTTATATCTTCTATCTTAAATTCTAGTTTCAAAAGGCATTCTGTGCATTGTCCATTGCTATTCTTAGATTTTGAACCTAATCTCTTACCACATGACAAACAACTTAAAAATTCATCCATAGATACTTAACACACTCCTATAATTTTTTGGAAACTTCCCTATTATTATAAATTTAGATAATCTGTTATTATCTAATAATTTTTGTAAGAATAAAATTTTAGTGTTATTAAGTTATAAGATACTTTACATGATCTTAAGCAATATCCGATACTGATATAGTTCGAAAATTATACTATATATATAAATAAAAGTATCTTTACTTGTTTAATTAGGAGCCACACGAAGGTTAGAAAAAAAATTAGTTTTAAATAAGGATGTAAGAAAATGATTTCTGACGACAACAAACAAGATAACATCAAAACTCAATTTAAAATTTTTATGGAAATTGTTAACGATCTGGTTGTAGTCATTACTCAAAATAAAGATTTAGATATAGAACTCATTAATCAATGCCCTTTATTAGATAAACTTGGATATTTTGAAATTAACCTAACAGGTAAGTCTTTTTTAACAATTTTTTTTTCTGATGATGTCAAAAAAATCGCTAAATTTTTAAAAAAGGGTGTTGAAACTTTTGGTCATTTCCAAGAAATAAGGTTGCTGTCAAAGAAGGGCGAAATTGTTTGGGCAGAAATTAAAGCAAAAAAATTTACTGATGAGAATAAAAACAATAAGATTTTAGTAATCCTGAAAGATATTTCAAAACAGAAAAAAATTGAAGTTAATCTGAAAGTTACTGAAGAACGCTTCAAAAAAATAACTGAAACCATCCCTGAAATACGATTTTGGAAATTGTTCAATCCTAAAAAATACGAAGAAGCCCTCCAAAGTTCATACGAAATGCTCCAAATGGTTATGGAGAATATACCACAATATATCATCTGGAAAGATATTGATTTAAGTTATTTAGGGTGTAATGATAATTATGCAAATTTAATAGGAATTGAACACCCCGAAAATATTATTGATAAAAAGGACGAAGAATTACTATGGGATAGTAAGCAGATTGAGTATAATATACAACAGGAGAAAAAGGTTATAGAATCAAATCAAGCGGTTTTTCATTCAGATGAATATTGGACTCGTAGAACTGGACAAAAGATTTGGATCGATGTTAATAGGATCCCATTGCTGAACTCTGATGGTAAAGTCGCAGGGCTCTTAATTACATTTGAAGATATAACAGAACGAAAAAATGCTGAAGAGAACTTACGTCGCCAACATGACAAACTAGAAAGAATTATGGAGACTAATCCCGCGGGGATAATGTCAGTAAACACAGAAGGACATATTATTTACGTTAATTCTCAAGCAGAAAAAGTCATGCGCTTCACAAAAGAAGAACTATTAAAAAAATCCTTTACAGCATCAAAGTTCAAACTTTTAGACTTAGAAGGCAATCCCATACCAAAAGACGAGCTTCCTTTTCAAATTATAATGCAAACGAAAAAGCCATTATTTGATTATCACGCAACCTTTAACTTAGCTAAGGATGAGAATATTCTACTTTCAATTAATGGTACACCTCTTATTGGAAGCAACGGGAACATAGAGAATATAATTTTTACCGTAGATGATATAACAGAAAAAGTTTTAACGGAGCAAAAAATTAAGGATTCAGAGGAAAAACTCAGGGATTTATTAGAGACTTCGACAATTGGTATATTGGAAATTGAGTTAGTTAACAATAGTATCTCTTACATAAACCCTAAATTGTTAGAATTTATTGGCTATCAAGATATCAATATTGTGAATAAAAAATTAATGGATGAAATAATCCATCCCGACGACCTGCAAAGATTATTAAATTCTGAAGAAGGAAAGGAGATAGAGTTTAGAATTATTACCAATGAAGGCAAGATGAAATGGTTACAAGGTAAAAGATTAAACCAACACGACGAAAAAGGCAATTTAATAAGTTTTCGATTATGGTTAGAGGATGTAACCGAAAAGAAGATTTACGAAGAATTAATTTATGAACTGAATATAAACTTTTTAAACTACACGACGGATACTCAACAAAACATAGAATTATTACTCAAAACTTGCCTTAAATTACTTGATTGCGATGTTGTTTTGTATATCAATAAAAGTATTTATGAAGAAAAAGAACAATACAGAGTAATGTCTGATAGAGGGGATGTTAGATTATATGGCTCAGAAGAGTTCAAAAATAATTTATTTGTAAGTCAAGTGTTTTTAGAAAACCACGATTTCACTCAAGAATTTTATGATATCGATAAGTCAAAATATAGGAAAATTGATAGATACATAATCAATAATAATATAAAAGCGTGTTACGGAAAATTAATTTTATCTGAAAATGATTTAAATGATTTGTTATGCGTTTTGTTTAAGGAAAATCCAAAGATTACTAACCAAGATAAATTAGTACTTTTCTTAATTTGCGATGCTTTGGAAATAGAACAGAGAAGGTGGCAATCCCAGCAACATTTAGAAGAACAAAACAGGATGCTAAGCGAAATAAATAAGTTAAAAAGTGATCTCTTCTCAAGAACATCTCATGAATTAAAAACACCTTTAATTTCCATTAAAGGATTCACTGAATTATTACTGAAACTACATTCAGAAAAGTTAGACGATGATGTTATCTCAATTATAGAAGAAATTAAGAGCGGAAGCAAACGACTTGAGAATTACATTAATTCTCTTGTGGAAAGCTCGCAGCTAGACCAAGGTTTAATGAAACTGCATAAAGTAAAAGATAATCTTACCTTCCTAATTAAATACTGTGTTAAACAACTGCAAGCAATTGCAGATTTAAGAGAACAAGTTATTAGTGTGAATATTAAGGAAAATCTATTTACGGAATTCGATAAAGAAAAAATATACGAAGTGATTACGAATTTATTGATAAATGCTATAAAATACACTCCTGTGGGTGGCCAAATCATAATCGAATCTAATAAAGAAGACAGCCATTACATAATTTCGATAAAAGATACGGGTATTGGATTAACTCAGAAAGAAATTACACAACTATTTACGCAATTTGGTAAAATAGAGAGATACGGACAAGGTTGGGATGTAGGAATCGAAGGTACAGGATTAGGATTGTATATCTCAAAAGAATTAATGTCGCTTCACGATGGTAAAATTTGGGTTGAATCCGAAGGTAGAAATAAGGGAAGCACTTTTTTCTTTTCATTACCCATTATAAAAAACTAAAATATGGACTCCACATTTTTTAATAACGCCAATTTTATTTCTTTATTAAATAATACTTGAAATTTTATATACCGTGTTAAATATACATTTGGTGAGTCTGATAAGTAGCGATGAAAATGAAGGGGAATTCGAGAAATTAGAGGTTGTGAAAAAATATTTCCATAGAATCTTTACAATATTATCCAAAGAAGTCAAAGAAGAATTAATTAAATTAAACCTTTCAAAGGATGAATTAAAGGATATCAAGAAAGAATTAGCTTTTTTGTCAGAAGAAAAACAGATAGAGTTTCTAAAAGAATTAACTAAAAATAACGAGTAGTACATTTTTAGAACAGTTTTTGATCACTCGTCTTTTGTCAAAAAGGTATGTGTCTAGCTATTTTTAAAAATTACCTTATAAAAA
>DATKTW010000053.1:0-2825 GCA_035530895.1 Candidatus Nanopelagicaceae bacterium | reverse complement strand
AGTTTCGCCATAATTCACTTTTTCTGTAAATTTTCCATGGTCAACGGGTTTTGGTTTTTCCTCCGAGTTATTATATTCTAATCGCCTGAGGATTTTATAAGTTGTAAACTCTCTAATAGGTTCGGATTTATCGTTTTTTGTTTCAATTGGAACTCTGACGAAATCTTCTTCGTCAAAATCTCCATCGTCAAAATCTCCAATTTCTACTTCGCTATACTTTGCCATGTTATTAGCAAGCTTAAGTTCTTTTATTAGAAATTCCCTGACTGCTACTCGAATCAACTCCGATCTGCTTGGGTAAAGGCCACCTTGACCGATTAATTTCTTAATTGCGTCTATATAATTTTCAGGGATATTAACGGTAACAATTTTCACCTTTGATTCACGCTCCTTATTATCTTTTGAAACGTTTCTGGATCGAGATTCTTGAAATTTTTTATTTCTTCTGATAAAAATTCTCCTAACGCTGTTCGAATAGCTTCGCTCCGAGAAGGATATGTCCCCGCATCTTGTAAAGTTTGTATTGCGGCTAGATATTGTTCGGGTAAGTTTATCGTAATTATCTTCATATTGATTTCTCCTCTAAATTTATTACTTCTAATAAACGCTCTCCCGCTTTAAATTCCTTAAATGACATGCATGAACTCTGATCTTCTGTACAAACATTTGAGAATTTTCTATAACTCGTGCAATATTGCCAAAACGGGCATTTAATGGGTTCTTTTATGTTCCATTTTTTTTTAAGTTCGTTAAGCTCGTTCTGTAAACGAGAGTTTTTCTCTTTCTGTTGTAGTTCTGGAATTTTACTATACAATTCTTCGATTCTTTTTTCCCAATCTCCAGGAATATACAAATGAATATCCCCAACATCGTTCTCATGTAGATTAGCTTCAAAGACCTTTTCAGTACCATGGCCAAGATCAACTTTCATGTAACTTGATTCAAAAGAGAGAGAGAGATTTTTTTCAGAATAGAAATATCTCCCACTACCCCAATCTTGATTTTCTCCAAAGGTCATTGCTACATCTCTTATTTTTCCCGGCAACTTTAAGTCGTTTGCTTTATTGATTCGCTCTGAAATAATTTCGTTAACCTTACTTAGTTCCGATTTTAATTCTTCTGTTGTTGACATTTTCTTTTTTTTTCTCCTGTTATTCTTTTGTTATAACTTCAACATCTTCCTTTGACATCGTTTTAAATTCCCATAGAAACCAGACGATTAATAATCCCCCCCATAATGAACTAAATGCTCCTACAAGGTTTAGAATAAAAAGAAAAGGTATATTATCAAAAGGAATAATTGGGAGTAGAAGCCACGAAATTGTTGAGAGAACGAATAGAATAAAGAGAATTTTCAGGAATTTAGTTAATTTTACGTCCATATTATTTTCACTTCCATGATTGTTTTTTTCTCCTGTGATCGTTTTTGTGGTAGATTCCATTTCTGGTCCTATAATCGAATCGACTACAGGATTCCCGGGAATTTAATCAAAAAACCCTAATAATTGCATATTTTTATATTCGTTCACAAAAAATTCTTTTAACGCCATTCTGATACATTCAGACCTGGAAGGAACGATCTTAGCTTTGATTAGTTTTTGAATATTTTCGTCGTAAATATTTGGGATGTTGATAGTTATATTCTGCATTGGTGTAGATTTTTTCATTTTGTTTTTACCTCGTATTTTGAGTATGTTTTGGCTATCTCGTCCCTTAAATTACGAAGATTATCTTTCCAATCTTCGTCCCAACCACCATCAATCCACATATTACAGATTTTTATCCATTCCATTGTTTTCTCCACGAACTCCGAAATAAGCTCGTAATTATTTAATATTTTCATCTGTTGTTTACAAACTTCACATCGTTTTAATTGCTCTGTAATCTCGTTCTCGCTTGGCTCTTCTAACGGTTGAACCTCTCTTTTGTTTATTTTTGCCATTAATTCTTCGTTAAAAAGCATTATTTCATCATCAGTCATCGTTCGTTTGGAAGGTTCGGGGGGTTTCGAGTGGATGGAAGGTATACCTTCTTTTCCTTCATATACTCTCTCATTACTGGAGAGTCGAGTAGGTTCAGGCTTGTCGACAAAGCTATCATCCCCTACTCCTTTTTTAACCATCTCTTTCTCGCCTCCCACTTTTCTTTGTTGATGTTTAAATATCCAGCAAGTTGATTAACTAAACCTACTAAGTCTTCTTTAACATCCCACTCTCCAACTGCAATTGATTCAATCTCTTCTGAAATCATTTCGATAGCTTCAGTTATTTTTTGATACTCTTTCACGAACTCCGAAATCAACTGTTTTATGAGATTATTATGAAAATCGATAGATATAAAATCGTTTGATGCTGCTATTTTTGCGTGATCTTCGTCAAATAAAGTCTCGGGAGGTTTCGAGTCGTCCGATTTGCTCACTTTTTTCCTTCCAGCCGTAATGCCAGAGGTTTCACAAACCTTCTCTTTCTCGCCTCCCGAATCTTTTCTATTCCAACTTAAGAAGATAAAATTAGGAATTTCCTTTAATATAACTTGGTTCAATCTCTCGCCACCCGAAGCCTTCCGTTTAAATGTGCATTTTGGATGCGTTTGATCGTATAATCCCTTAATTGCCCAGCATCCCGAAGTTCCATTATAATATTCACATTCATCGCATTTGTACAATTCTTTCTTTTCCGTCTGTGGAGCATCGAGCTTCGCTAATAATTTAGTAAAGAAACTTCTTGGAATTATTTCTTTAGTTCCTTCGAATTCTTTAAATAACGCCCGCAGGACTTCTTTAACAATTCGATTTTCCATACATTCTTCTTTATTATGCTCTATTA
>DATKTW010000052.1:0-12208 GCA_035530895.1 Candidatus Nanopelagicaceae bacterium | reverse complement strand
TTTATTCTTTCTCCAATTCATATTCTTACCTATTTTTTATCAAAAATTACCTTTGCTAATGTTTGTTCCATTTTTAATAGCTTACATTGTTTTGTTAGGATTTTTATTGTATTTATGGCAAAAATACGGAAATTCTATACCATCATTTGATTGGATGCTAAATAAAATAGATGAGCGCTTTATTAAGTAGTCTTGTGATTTTCTGTATCTTTTAATGAGTTAATTTTTCCATCTATAATGGTTTTATTATAATCATCCTCTAATTCAGCGTAAAGTTTTTTTGCAATTTCAAAATTGCTTATCGCAAGATCATACCTCTGTCTAGAAATATAAATATCTCCTAACTTATCATGAATATCTGCTGCAATCTTGGATTTATTTAAATTCTCAAAAATTTCTAAAGCTTCTCCATAATACTGAATAGCTTTTTGATCGTTCTGTATAAATTCTTGAAAAATTTTTGCAACTTGATACTTCATTTCAGCGATTTTTAACTTATCTCCAAATTTTTGGTAAATGTCTTTAGAATAACTAAAATAATCAATAGCTTTTCTATCTTCGCCTTTTAGCGAATAAAACTTAGCTATAGCTTCCAAAACAATCCCTTCTTTAATATTTTCTTGAATTTCAAATGTTCTTACAGCTTCTAAACTTTTCAATAAGTAATCCTCCGCCTCTAAATCGCTATCCCATAATGAATGTAAGTACCCCAAATAAAGAAAACACTCCCATTCTAATTTTTTTCTTATAAAAATTGATATGTGGTTTTTAATCCCATCGACAAGCTCTAATGCACCTGTTAAGCATGTGAAAGATTGATCGTAGTATTCTTCTCCAAGATGATAATACATTTTTCCATACTTAGTACGTGTTTGGATTACTCCATACATATCATCGGCCTGAATAAAAAAGTCGAGATTTCGTTTCAGGATTCTCTTTACACGGTCGTAGTCTTGTAAGGATAGCAAAATCTCTACCAGATTACTAGCCGTTTTTATCGCTTCTAATTCGAGGTTTTCACCATCAGCTAAAGTTAAAGCCTTTTGATAATATTTATTAGCGTTCTCTAAATCATTTATTAAGTGATAAACATTCCCTAAATTATTCAACACTTGGATTTCTTTAATATAATCGTCAATTTCTTCTATAAAACTTAGAGCTCTATCAAAATGATAAATTGCCTGGTCAAAAAATCCGGTATCTTCATGAATAAGGCCAATTTCGTTATGGGTTATGATAAGATTCATTTTGTCTTCCTCTTCTTTGAAATTCTCTAATGCTAATTCTAAATTTTTCAATGCGTTTGAGAAATCTCTCTTCTTATAAAAAAGGCTTGCTTTCTTGAGAAGTAAATTACCCATGTTTTTTCCTAATCTCTCGCTATCAGTAAGTTGACTTTCGAGTTGAGATAACTCGTATTCAATAGTCTCATCATCGATTATGTTGACATCGAAAAATTCCTCTTCTTCTCCAAATTGGTTTCCGTAAATTGATATTCCGTTAGGAATCGGTCTTACTCGATTATTGGATAGACTATTGATATTCGTTATTAACGGTTTATTACAATTACGACAATAGCTCCAACTAATTTCGATTGGGTTCCTACAAAAGGGACATTTATTCATTAGGAAGTGTTTTTTTATTATTTAGTTTAATTTAAAATGATAATTCATTCATATATAATTTTTTAAATTAAATGTAAAACAAAAAAACATAATATTGGATTAATTGTGTGAGTTTTTAGCCGTATTGAGGTAATCATTTAACTCTTTATTAATCTCATCTTCGCTTAATCCTAGCGAATTTAAAAGGATTCTAATCTGCAAAATTGAATTTTTTGCTCTTACTTTATTAGCAATACTCAGAGCTTTTATATACACCTCTTTTGCTTCGTTCATCCTAAACTGATATACCATTACCTCTCCAATGTAGCCTAATCCTTTAAGAATTAATTCTGTATAGCTTGATTCGATCGCTTTATTTGTTCCCTTCTTAAAATAGATAATGGCTTGATTGAAATCGCTATCTTTTTTTTTTATAATGCCTAGATTAAAATAAGAAATTATAATGCCCTTTACATCATCTAATTCTTTAAATGCCCTGAGAGATTTTTTATAAAGTTCATATACAACATCCCAATTTTCTTGATTTTCATAGATAGTAATTAAATTACCCAAACAATCTAATAAATTATAGATGTCTTTGTTATCAGAACAAATAGCACTACATTCAAGGAAAATTTCGCAAGCTTCATTATATTGGTTTAATTTGATGAAACTATTACCAATTCCTTTTAAACTAGTGATTTGCTCTTGAATCTGCTTTAATTCATCATATATATCGAAAGCGTTTTCATAGAATTCAATTGATTTCTGATAGTCACCCTTTTTATAATAGAGCGTACCTAGTACACCATAAACATCTGCTTGACCTAACCTATCTTTCTGCTTTTGAAAATGTTTTAAACATAGCAGATAATTCTTTTCGGATTCCTTAAATAGTTCTAATTGTAGCTGAATTAAGGCGATATCACTTAATTCGTGGATATAATTGGAATCCTTACCAATTTGCTCCAATTGCTTCAAAATAATTAATTTTTCTTTTAGTAGGGCCTCTAATTCTTCTTGGGTATACTCATCTTTGTTTTCAACCATAAATAAGAAGGAAAACTAATTAATTTTAATTAAATTACCATGTGCTATAACATCTCTTCCAAAATCTCTGCTGCGTTCTTCACACATTGAATACATTTTTTTTCTAATAATTCATTTTGGTTGAAATAATCCCTACCTTCAGGAGTGTTTATATCGCAGCCAAGTAATTCCTTACAAATCAATGAACCATTATTTTCTTGAAATTGGGTAGAGAATTCGCTGATAAGCTGATATGTCTTTTCTTTGGCTTCTGTATCCTTTGATACGCCCATACCATTTTTTAATCCAATAACCATATAAGCTCCAGTCACAGCACCGCAAGTTCTACCACTACGTGCCATTCCTCCCCCAAAACCAGTAGATATTTTCAAAGCTTTATCCCGATCTAATCCATAATGAGGTGCATAAGTACTGAAGATTGATTGAGCACAGCTGAAATCTTCTTTAAAACTTGAAAGAGCTTCTTCTATTCTCGACATTTTTAATAACTGTGTTTTATTATAAATAATACATTTTAAACCGATAAGAAATATAAAATTTCTTATCTATTATATATTTAGAGATAGATTAAGCAAACAATTTCTGAATAAAGGTAATTTGTATGAAGGTTAAAGCAAGGTTATTTGATAAACTTGATGAAAATAAGGTTAAATGTCATGTATGTGCTAATGAATGTACTATCCTACCAGATAAGGTTGGGATCTGTAGAACTAGAAAAAACTACAACGGGGAATTATTTACTTTAATTTATGGATCAATGATTTCCAAGGGAAGTTTAGATCCTATAGAAAAGAAACCACTCTATAATTTTTGGCCGGGAGCCACAGCTTATTCTATTGCTTCTATAGGATGCTCCTTCAAGTGCAAAAACTGTCAAAATTGGAATATAAGCCAAGCAAATCCATCTGAAAATGGAAAAAGTGGATTTTACACCTTAGAAGGAATGGAAAATCGAAGAATGAGTTTAGTGGAAACGACGCCTAGTAAGCTGGTTGAAATGGTTAAAAAGAGCGGAGCAAAAACACTTGCTTATACTTATACCGAGCCTTTAATCTGGCACGAATGGATTATAGATACCGCATCGTTACTAAAACAAGAAGGTATTAAGACTATTCTGGTAACGAACGGGTATTCTACCGCAGAAGCTAGAAAAGAATTAATAGAAGTTGGAATCGATGCTGCTAATATAGATATTAAATCAATGTCTGATGAGTTTTATAAAACTATTTGTGGTGTTAGATCAGTGCAACCCGTGCTCAACACGGCTAAAGAGTTTAAATCTAACGGAATTCACATAGAAATAACAAATCTAATAATACCGGATTTAAACGATGGTGATGAGGATATTAAAATTCTCTCAAAATGGATTGTCAATAATTTAGGACCTAATACACCCACTCACTTCTCTGCATATCATCCAGATTTTAAGGAACCTTCTAAGGATCGAACTCCATTCGAAACTTTAGATAAAGCCTATAATATCGCTACAAAGGAAGGTCTTAAATTTGTGTATGTAGGGAATATAAGTCATGAAAAAGGAGGAAATACTTACTGTCCAAACTGTAATCACTTAATTTTGGGAAGGAGTGGTTATAGGTTCACAAAAATTGATATAACTGATTCTAAGAAATGTCCAAATTGCCAATACGATTTAAGTAACGATATTAAGGGCGAAATTAATAGAAAATCCTCTCAAAGGTTTAGCTTTTTTTAGGTAGAGAGAGATAATAATAAAAAAGATTAGAAAATTAGATTAAAAAAATCCAGTTATTGATACTCCTACTACGAGGAGTAAAAACCCTTGAATTAAACAGAATGCTGCTATTATAAACGCTAAAACTGGCCACGATATCATTTTCGAAATTCCCATTAAAGCTCCAATATAAAATTTAACAGTCAGTGCAACTAATGCAAATACTATAATGAATATAATTATTAAGAGTAGTTTTGGATCAATAAATACTGCAATTACTTGGACTACTTGATCTGGAATCGCGGAAGCTGCTACAACAACTACGATTGATGCTAAAAGTATTCCAATTACGCTGGCTATAGGAAGGTCGTTTAACGGTTTTAATAAAGTAAAGACACCTACAATAATTAAAAAGATTGAAACGAACAAACTTTTAGCATCTTGAGTATTAGAAGCGTACGCAACGCTTGGAGCTTGATCTAAAATTAAACCCCCAACTCCACTAAGTAGGCTCAAAATACCAACGATTATTCCAAAATAGGTTAGAAATTTCAAAAGTTTAGTAACATCGTAATTCCAGTCTTCTACTTTTCTTTTTTTAACGGATCCTCTTCTTTTAGCTTCGTATATTGCGTAAACTAACCACATAACACCAAGTAGCAAAGTAAAAAATCCAGCGAATTCTGCCAAAGGTCTTAAAAAGGCTTCTGTAAAATCAAATTGATATATCAACAAATTTCACTTCTTTAAGTTAATTTAAAATTGTTATTATGTTCTATATTTTTTTTTAAGTATTTATATTTCATCTAGTCCAATTTTTAAATTGTATTAAATTCGAAAAAGGAATGAAGATTGACTAAATATTTAGTTTTAAGTAATAAATGAAACACATTTTTTTACATAATCCAAGTATCTATGAATTTCTTCATTTTTTGTTTCATTATCCCAAGAATATTCCTTTTGCATTATTCTTGCTATAGTTTCTGCCGCTTCAGATGCTCTTCGGTGATGTATCCATAGTGACATTTCTGTTCGTCGACAAAACACATCAATCAAATGAGGGGACATTTCATATCTTAGTACATAAAGGATTTCAGCGTAAATGAAATCATTCTCATCGATAACCCTTTCTTTTAAAGATTCATCTTTCTTTATCAAATTGACGATTTGAATAGCGCCTTTTCCATATTGTTGATATAAATGATCTGATATATCCTCATCTAAATGAATACCTGAATTTCGTAGAACATCTAACCACTTATCTTTTTCTAGAGAAATTATAAATGGTTGTCGCGACCAATTTTTCTCTTTTTTTATCTCTGGGAAAATATTCTTTTCTTCAATGTGCTCAAATAAATCCTCTGCCATTTCACGCCATTCTGTTAGCTTACCCCCTGTGATTGTTAGTAGATTGTCGCTAGAAAAAAAGATTATATGTTTTCGTGAAACTTCACTTTCTGATTTTCCTTTTTGCATTACTAGTGGTCTGATTCCAGCATATGTTGAAAGAATGTTTTCATAATCTAATTTTGCGTTCGGGTAGAATAACTTAATAGATTCAATTAAGTAATCTGCATCTTCTTTATCACAAAAAGGATTTGCCAAATCACCTTGATAATCGGTATCAGTTGTTCCTACAAGGGTGTACTTTTTATTTCTCGGAATAACAAAATAAAACCTATCATCAATATTTGAATTAAGACCATTTGCCATTTTATTACCGATATTTTCACGTTTGTATTGGAGATGAACTCCCTTAGTTGGTCTAATTAGCGGTTTTGGAATAGTATCAGGATAACTCTCTATTAGATTATCAGCCCATATACCAGTCGCATTTATTACTAAGATACCCCGAATCTCAAAATCGGATTTTTTTTCTAGATCTTTGCATTTAATCCCAACAATTTTCCCATTGTTTTTGATATAACCAAAAACCTTACAATAATTTATTGAATCTGCTCCTCTAATTTTTGCTTCCTTTAAGATTTCAATCGTTAAACGAGCGTCGTCGATGTTTGTATCGTAATAAATTACGCCACCTTGAAGGCCTTCTCTATTAAATTCGGGTTCAAGTTCATAAATCTCTTCAGCGGTATAAGATTTATGTTTTTTAAAATTCTTAAATTCTGATTTATCATCGCTTAGAAAATCATAAATTTTAGCGGCATTTTCTAAAATACGCTTTTTATACTTTCCTCCTTCCATGAATGGTAAAAAAAATGGAAGAGGTCTAACTAAATGGGGTATCTGAACCCTCATCCAATTTCTTTCACGAGTAGCACTTTTAACTAGATCCATTTCGCTATGTGCTACATATCTAATTCCGCCATGTGCCATTTTTGTACTTCTTGATGAAGTTCCTGCAGCAAAATCTTGCATATCTACTACTGCAACACTCAAGTTTCTCATTGCTGCTTCTCTTGCAATTCCTGCTCCTGTAATACCCGCTCCTATGATCACAACATCGTATTGATTTCTTTGCATTTTTTGGATAATTTTTTCTCTATTTTTGACAGTCCAGGATTGATCAAATAATTTTTTTTCCAAATCTATCATTTTAACCATGTTTAGAAAATTCTGGACTATAAATAAGGTTTCTTAATGTTTCTATTATCAATATTTTTGATTTTTATGGGATAAATAAATTGATATAGTTGTAATCTATATTTTTTCATAAATTATAAGGTAATAAAAATGGTAAATTCAGTATTATTAAATGAGATTAAATTAAAATTATCTGATGGTAGTGCTATGCCTGGAGATTGTCTCAAGCTTTTTGAAATATATAAACAGATCTCATCAGAAAATGCGGGATTAAGAGAAGAATTCGATGATATGGCCATGCTAGATATGGACTTCTTAGGACAAATAATCATATCAGATGAAAACAAGAAATTTTGGTTTAAATTCAAAGAGGGAAAAATAGATTATGGAGAAGGTGATGTCGGTAATCCTTCATTAGCCTTTACAACCAATATGGATACTTTTACAGGAATTCTTTTTGGAACAATTGAAATTTCTGGTGCACATGAAGCCGGAGATGTCAGCTTTGATGGTGGCAGTGAAGCTCTAATGGATCTTCAAGCAATTACCTCCGTTTTGAATGATTTTTTACAAAACATATAATATTTTACATATTTAATGCGCACCCCAAAACTGCCCAGATATTCGTTGTGCTCTATATAATTGAGAACCAAATATACTTTTTTCATTGTATTTTAAGGAAAATTAGGGTAATCATTAGCAATAAATTCCATATATCTACTTATAAATTGAGATAATTGGTTAAAGTTTGGAGAATTTCCAGTTCTTACAAAAATAGCCGTTAGAGCGTTACCCATGAGAATTGCTTCAGGAGGAGAAAGGCCACACGATAACGCTAAAACCGTTCCCGAATGAAAATAATCGCCTGCACCAACGGTAAATTTAGGTTTTGAGGTAAATCCTTCAGTTATCCAACAATGATCTTCTACAGTAGAGATCGTTGCGAAGTGAGGAGAGTGAATTATTAAATAGGATAAATTCATTTCTGTATTAAGCCGTTTTCCACCGTCAATATAATCAGTTGAATTTTCTTGATACGGAGCGAAGGTTTTAACATTATCTAAAACTTTTGAAAGGAAATAAACCTCCAAATCGTTTGCGCTTAGCATAACTGGAACTTGTTGGTCTATTTTTTGAAGAATTTTTACCAAATCTAAAAGATCCTGTCTCGAACGCTTTCTTATATCAGCTATGTCTACAAAAAATATTTTTTCTTTTAAATTGGATATAGAAGGAAAGAGGTCATCCAAAAAATGCTGCCATATGTCGTTTAGATTTGGTATTAACGCCCAGTGTCCAAAACCCATAATATTGGACTTTTCTAATCTTTGTATCAGATGTTCCCGTTTTACACTTTTGAGGATTGTACTCCAATCGATATTTAATATTGGGGCAAAATCGGTTATCATAACCTTTCCATCATCAAACTCTAAACCTAATGTTTCTCCGGGATTAGATATTGAGATAGATTCTACTCCTTCTTGTTCTTGATAAAAATCGTTTATATTTGGAATGCCTAAAGCAGCAACTAAGAATATTTTAACTCCTAAAGCGCTCAACGCCCTAGACGTATTTGGAGCAAAACCACCAAAAATTCTTTTTTTTAAAACTCTCTCTATATTTGCTGAACTTCCGGCCACATCAACTAATAATTCCCCAAAAGATTTCATAGTATTCATTCTTGTCCATTTTTTTGCACTACTTCTGCTTAGAACTAAAGAATAGAGAGAATCAATGTAACCATCGAAGCCTAAAAAGCAAGACTTATTAATGACAGCAGATTTAAATGAGTTTAACTTATTTTTTAATGTTTCTAAAGTTTCAAAAGTCACATCATAGCTATTGAGCTTCCGATACATAAATAATGTTATAATTTCTTATTTAATAAATTTAATAATATTACGCATGAATTAAGGAGAATCTTAGCTAAAGTCTATCCAAAGTCAATCCAATCTTTTCAAAAACAAAAGCTATCATATATTCAGTTCCAAATTCCTCGGAATTTTGTATTTCACGATAAATCTTGAGACATTTTAAGCCTAAAGGAGAACTTATATTTAGAATCTCTTCTTCAGTGTAAGCACGAGGATACATTGTCTCTCCCATTATTTTACATATTACATCCTCATCCAAATCTGCATCCTTCACCCTAGGTTCATTTAACGAAAGGTAGAATAGACCATTCCGTTTTAGAGATTTAGCAACTTTTTTTGCGACATCCTTGAACATATGAGGGTTAAGTAAAAGCATTGAGTAATGTGAGAAAACTCCATCAAATTCCTTATCATACTTCAAATTTGTCATCGAAATTTCTTTGAATTTAGCAGAAGGTACATTTTTTTGCGCGATTTTGATCATTTGGGACGAGATATCGACACCTAAATAATTAAAACCTTTTTCTAAAAACAGTTTAGCAAAGGGTAAGCCAGTTCCAGAACCTAAATCTAGAATGAAGGCTCTTTCAGGGAGTTCTCTGCTAAAAAATTCAATTGCGGGATTCAATTTGCTATAATTCGCATTATTGTACCTTACCGCTACATTATTCCATGCTTTTCTGTTTAATGAAATAATGTTCAATTTTTTATCCATTTATAAAACTCAATTACTACAAATATAAAAAATTAATCTTCTAATAATTTTTGAAGAATTAAAGGCATAGAGAAAATATCCCAATAGTTATGATCGATTACCTCTTTTACTAATCCAATATATCTTAATGGAGCATTTAAATACTTTTTATAACATAATCCAACAATCCCACTCGGCAATTCATTATCTCTTTTTAAGTCCAGCAGTTTTTCTTCCATATCTGTAAGTGTATAATTTTCAAAACTACCTTTATACTTCCTTCGACAATTATGATATAAATCTATATGGTGGAATCTGGTATTATACCTTTCATAAGGTACATCTTCCTCTGCTATCATAGGATTCTCGTCAAAGAAATACATGAACCTATTAGATATGTAAGGAATATCAAAACTTTTACCATTGTAAGTTACAAAACATGTAAATTTTGGTAACATTTCTGATTTAAAATGCTCGCAGATCGCAATTTCTTCTTCTAAATCCCTCGCAAAAAGAATATGAATTTCAAATTTATCGTTTCTAAAATAACCTAATCCTATCATGATAATAGGACTATCATACAACCCTAATGTCTCGATATCAATGAATAATAGTTTTTCCAAATCAAAGCAAAAAGCTACATCTAAATCGTATATATTTTTATTTTTGCATAAACTCTTATAGTTTCTGCTTTCTATCAATTCTAGTAGTCTGTGAGCAGAGACATTATATTTTAAGTTAATTTTTAAATCGTGCAAAGACTTAACGCCTTTTCTGTTCAGCTGACGTTCAGTATTATCGCCAATATAATAGATTGTCTTTAAATTTCTAAGAATCTTTGCCTTAGAACGCGAGAGATTTAGGTCGCATTGAAATTCTTCGTCTTTCCAAACAATTTCCATGAATTGACCCATTTTATTTCTTACTAATGAATGATTTGGAAAGAGTTCTTCGATCGTTTTGCCTCTATATTGATCTGCGAGGTGTGTAATATCAAATGTTTCGAAATTGTAATAGTAGTCCATTGTCTATAGTAAAAAAGTTATTCTTTTTAATAACTTGATCGGTGTTAAATTATAGTAAAACTAATTGTTTGAAGAGTAAATTTTGATTAAAAATTAATTTTGGTTCTTTTTGAAACATCTCCTAAAAATATAAATTATAAAAGGATAAAAATCTAATAATCAACTTTAGGTATAGTATCCTCAAATTCTCTACGTGGAGGTTTGTATTTAAAGAATCTTCGAGATTCGCTATCCTCCAGCACATAATTACTACCCCCGCCGTGTATCATGCAAAATGGGTCGAATAAGCCGATTTCATTAGCATATTGTCTTGTAAAGCCCCGCCCGCCCATAGTTCTAAAGCAATGAATGGAGCTCTCAAACCCAAGTTCCGTCGCACTTATCTTCAAACCCATAGTATTAGCAGCCATCAATTTTGAACCCGCTAATTCAGGATGCTTGTCTAATTGTCGTACATATTGGATCATAGCAGAAATTAACAAATTCAGTTCACGGATTTTTCGAGAAATTGGAAATCGAATTACTTGATATTGATGTAATCTTTGTTCAAATTGTCTGCGTTGGAGAGCGTATGCATGAGAGTAGAGTAATTTTTTCATAGTGTCCCCTAAAGCTTCGGCACTTATAACTAATCGTTCTTCTGTTAATTGATGAAAAGCAATGTCTAACCCATGACCTTGAAGTAGATTCTCTTTTGGGAGTTCTACTCTATCAAATATTAATCTACTAACGAAAGCATCAGTCATACCATAGGTTCTTACCCGAGCACTTCGAAAGTCTTTTAGCTGTTGATTTTCTGTATCCACAACAACTGCAGCTAATTGTCCATTATTTAACCTTCCATATAAAATAATGTATTCAGCAATCATACCGTTCGTAATGAATAATTTCTTGCCTTTTGCTATAATCCTATCATCCGTTTCTTGTAGAGCTAATTCCATTCTAAAAATATCAGAACCTGCGTTAAATTCGGTCATGGCAGAAGCACCAATTTTACCCTCTCCTGCTACGGGAATCAGAAATTTTTCTTTCTGTGCATCATTAGACGCATAATTAACAGGATTACAATAAAGCGTACCTCCAGCAAGCCTACCCATCTCTACGCTATAATTTCCAGCAATATATCGTTCGCTGTATTCACTCCATCGACCACCACATATTGCATAAGCTATTAAAGCGTTTCTAGTAATTCTTCCTACATCGTAGTCTTCGGTATTGAGTATTGTAGAATAATAACCTTTATCCGATAATTTCTTCATTATATCAATTACAAGTTCTCTCTTTTTGTCTTGAGTAGGCTCTTCTACGAGATAATTCAAATCTTCTAACTTTCTGAATTCGGGATCGAGTTCTTTCTCCATAAATCCATATAACTCTGCTAAGAACTCTTTTTCTTGTGCGTTAAGCACGGGATTGTTTAGTAAATCCAATTCTGGAATATATTTTTGAATTTTGATTTTTTCGAACTCTCTGATTCTTGTATCCATAATTATCATACTGTATTCTTAAAATATTAAAATTATCTTCTGGAGTAATAATTGGAATCTTTTCCCATTATTTTAATGAAAGGATTATTCGAAATCTTTTAATCAAAGTGAGATTAAAATATCATATCTATTAGATTTTTAAATTCTAATGTTAAAACAAGAATATAACTATAAAAGTGAATAATTAATGATTAAATTTAGTGATAAACAATTAAAGATTCCAAAGTTAATGAGACC
>DATKTW010000051.1:0-9037 GCA_035530895.1 Candidatus Nanopelagicaceae bacterium | reverse complement strand
TACCTCTCTTTTAGTTTTGAAAAATGGAAAAAATTCCCTGCTTCATCGTATCTCATTTTAGCTGAAATTATTCCATGTTTTTCCCAATTTTTTAAATCTTTACTAGTTGCATACGCTAATAAGGCATTTTTTCCATCATAGGCCGTATAAAACATGAAATATGTATCATCAAGAAAAACGATTCTAGGATCTTCTGTACCATGTATTTCATAATCATATTCAGGAAACAAAATAGGACTATTTTTCCTTTCTACGATATTCAAGGGTCCTTCCAATTTACAATAACCAATACTTGAATAATTTCCTTCTTTTACAGCGCGATAGAATAAATGTAATGTATCTCCTTGCTGAACCACCGTAGGGTTTAAGACAGCCTGATTTTCAAACTCGTTCTCAGTTGCTTCTAGGAGAACTCCTTCTCTTCGTACTATGACCATATTTAGGTATAACGATTTCTTTCTTATTAATTCATATCATTCTCATCCTTTTGATTTTATGTTAACTAACGCACTAGCTTTAAAATTGCTTTTTCTGTGAGCCGTGTCGTTCTAGTCAGAATATTGTTGTTTAATTGTTGATCAAATTTTGGGATAGCTTAATTATATTTTGTCTTCGTGAAACGCCAATTTCACGCCCTTTTGTATATCGAATAGTATTACTTTAAACTATCTCTAAATATTATGTTTAACATTTACTAACTAAATTTACTAATTCTCTTTTTTATGTCTCCAATAAAAGATGGGGTTAGTACATTAGGGTTATCGAAATCGAAAATATGCGAGTATTTAAAACCGGCTCTTTCTTTATGTCCTCCTCCTTCAAATTCCTTAGCAAACTCTCGACAATTAAGGAAATCGCTGTGAATTATAATTTCGTTATGTCTTGAGTCGATACCAATAAAGGCTTTCGCATGAGGAAATTTCTCTCTTACTACCTTTGTAATTTTACCTCCCCCTAACTTAGCCCAAGAGATAACAACATCTCCAAATGGTTCTAAAGAAATAATTATCGCGTGTTCTAAAGCAAACGACGACTCTTCTTCGAGCCATTTTCTTAAGGATTCTAATTGTGAACTAAACCATTCATTTTCAAAATCACCCTGGGATAATAATTTGACTACTCTGTGTTTATTGTGATCCTTATGAGCTCCTCTATTAAAACTGATAATTGATTGCAAATTTGAAGCTATTTCAAATAATTCAGTTCTGAAATCTGTATCTCTGGCAAATTTAGCGATGCTATCCGATATGAGATCGTTCGGTAAATAGTAATCTTTAACTATTTCCGCCGCACACCTTTCGGGATCATTTATATATGTATGAATTAAACTTCTTAATCTTTCTTTAATCCAATCATCGACTATGTGATGATCGAACCACGATATTTTACACCCTCGCGTTTTTGCAGTCTCAAAATAAGAAAATAATTCTTCAAAAGAGTCATTAAAACCTATGTCAGAGATTATTAACTGTGAAGGAATTTTATCTGTACCTAAAATTGCTTGAATTTTTTCAACGAAATCAACATAAGTAGCGAAAGTATAGATTATTTCCGTTTGATGGATTTCTGATGATAGATCAAGATGACGTTTAATTATTGCTTGTGAGCCAATTCCGTCTAGATCGTGTTCATGTGTAATTGAAACAATCATTTTGAAGTTAAATACCTCTTAAAATAAATTAAAGCAGAAGAGTATTTCTGTTTTTTGAATTCTCATTTTAGAATAAATCTAGATACGGCTCAACTTTTTGTTTGTTTCCGTTGCTGTTTACGAATTCTAAGACTTTTTTAGCCAATTCTTTTTTTTTCTCGTAATAAATTTTCATAAATTCTTCTCTGGTTTTATCTGGGTATCTCATTTGTAGCGCAGGATCTCTCCTTGAACATCCTCCTTTTCTCATACAACAATATGAAATTGATCCAAAACACACGAGATCAGAATCCCAAGCATTTTCTTTTGAAAAATCTTCTTTAATTCTAATAAAATCTTCTGGACTTAGTTCTAAATCTTTTAAAGTTTCATCTCGCTTACATTTAAAACCAAAAGTAAGAGAAAAGCCCGGTTTACAGCAAAAAGTTAGACCCCGACAATCAGCATCCATACATATATGAATTGGAGCATTTTCCCATCCTGGTAAGTCTCTAAGTTTCTCTGGATCTAAATCAACCATTGTCTAACCCTAAAACCTATTTATAAACTGCATAGTAAAATTCACTAAAGGTTTTTAATTTTGTTGTTAATAGGGTAAAATAAGGCACCCTAGTGTAAATAAATTGAACTTATGAAAAATAAGAGGGCCCGATGCGAGAATTGAACTCGCCTCACCCCAGCGATAAGAGCGTTCTTACGCTTCTAGGGATTCACATAGGAGAATTTAGTAAGAAATACTAAGTTTGTCCCCAATATTAGTTGAAAAATTAAAAATTTTCCACTAACCACTATACGAACCGGGCCATTGTAAAGTTATTAACAGTAACAATTATAATTTAATCTTCTAAAAAAATTTTATGCGTTTTAATAAATTTCTTTTGTTTTAACCACTCTTATTAAATAACTTAGGAATTGATCGATAGCAATTTCCAATTCTCCAGAATTATCCACGATAAAATCCGCGTCGGGAAAAGTTTGGTTATCTTTTGCTCTTTGGATTCTTTCTTGTAATTGTTTTCCGCTCTCTCGAGCTCTTTCCTTTATCCTCTGAAAAGTTATTTCGAAAGGTACTTTGATAAAAACAACTAAAATATTACGGTAAATGCTACGAGCTTTTTTCACAATTGTTCGGCTAACATTTACGATTACGGGGTGTCCTTTTTTTAACCAATCGTCAATGTCTATCGGAACACCATAATCTAAATCGTAAATGTGCCACTCAAGAGCGAATTTCTTCTGAAGAGACATTTCTTTAAATATTTTTGGAGTTATTGCGATATTATCCTCTGTTTTTGAAGATGGTCTTGTAATATATCGTTGAGTGAGATGAATTTCTTTTAAATTAGATGGAAATCTTTTAACTACTTCAGAAATTATTGAATCTTTACCTGAACCTGAATTACCTACAACCAATACTAATATACCAGGAAAATTTTTTATCATTTGTTTTTTGATTTGACTTTTTTGTATAAATTATGAAGATTTAAATATTTGTCTGTTAAATAATATCTTGCTCTAAAACCTAATTTAAAAAATAAAAAACTAAATTTTGAAAGGTGAAATTAATGACTTATTTTTTAGGTACATCTACATTTCCGCCCCATAAGGCGGCTGAGGTAGGAAAGGCGCTTCCAAATCTACCTAAATTACCCGATTTTGTTAAACAACTCTTTATTTTCGTAGTACCTAGTATTGATATTAAAGGTTACGGTCTATTTGAAGTTCCAGATGATAAAGCTCATGAAGGATATGTAGCACTTACAAAGAGATTTACGGGTTATTTTGGAATTGAAGGATACAAATTCACAATAGAGCCTTTATTGACTGCAAAAGAAGCTTTAGCGTTATTAGGACTCGGTTAAGAACCAGAAAAACTATTAATTAAAAAATTCTTAAATATTTTTTTTTTCTTATTCATTAATTGGATAATTATCAATTAGTTTGATGATTAATAGGATTAAAAATATAAAAAAAGATGTTTAGATTTTTTGGCACGATTTAATTTTACTCCCATTTCATCCCTAATAAGTTATTACTATCAGATACACCTACTAAGGCTTCACTCTGAATGCAATAACCTTGAATTTGATTAAATGGCAAAAAATATTTACCGAATTCCATAAAAGCATCTTCTACTTTTTCTTTCTTAGTAAAAATTAAATGATATTGCTTCATACTACTATTTTCAGCGTAAGTATTGAAAATACGCCATTTTTTTACATTATTTAATAAAGATTTACCTATATAACATTTTTTTCAAAACTTGCTTAAAACATCGTATGATAAGTAATTGATAAAAATTTCATGTATCTATTAATGAAAAATAAATAAATTTTTAAGAATGATAAATGTTATGAAACTTGGCAAGGAAAAAATAATAATGATTATTTCTAATTAGAAAACGATGAGTATTAAAGAAATTATTACACCCGAAATATCAGAGATACCAGAGAGTTATCAAAGATATTTAGATATAATTTATAATATTTCAAAGAAAAAAAAGGGAGGTTGGGTAACTAATAAAGAGATAGCAGAGAATCTACAGGTCGAACCCGCTTCAGTTTCTGGAATGCTAGATAAGCTAAAAAATAAAAAATTAATAAAATGGGAACCTAGAAAATCAATTAGACTTACAGATAAGGGAAAAAAATATGCTGTTCAATTAGAAGAAACTCACGCGCTACTTCGGACTTTCTTTAAAGAGATCCTAAAAATAAGCGATGATGAGCTCGTAGAAAAGATATCATGTGATATTGAGCATCATATAACTCAAGAAGTTAAAGAATCTTTTCGTAGTTTTATTATGAAATATCATGATTAGATTTAATTATAATTAATTCTTTAAAGAAATATTATATTTATTAGATGAGCCGATTATGTCCGAAGCGTTAAATAATAAAATTAAAATCGTTGATGAATTTTTTAATGGTTTTACCAATTTTATTGAACTTGAAAATTTCAGATCGTTTCTCTTATTAACTTTAACAAGCCAAGGTCCAATGAATATTATGGCTCAACTTGGCCTGGGCGGAGATAAAAGTATTATAAATCTGCCATATAACCCTGATTTCAACATATATTACCAGAAAATCAATTTGTTATCATCAAGTTCTCTAGTATTATATACCAAGTCTGATCCAATAACTAAAGAATTTGTTTTAGAGAAAAACGACGACATATTTAAGAAATTTTTAAGTTTAAATGAAATAGAACTCGCCTTTAGAGGAAAGGAGAAATTCCTATTTCCAAAAATTAGCGATTGCAGTGTCTTAGGAGATTCTAACCTAAACATCAAAATTGACGATCTGTTTCACAATTTAGAATCGTTTATTTCTTACGCACAACCAAACATCTTATTAGTTTTTGATGCTACCGAATCTTCAAAACCAGATTTACTGTTTACTTTTAATATGACACCGCAGTTTCCTAAAAAGTTAGATGAAAATGTGTTACAAATTGATGCTTATCTGGATTACGAGAATAAGACAAAAAATATAAACTACTTGAAGCGGGAAGAAGATTATAGTCTGACTTATTTAAAAGATATCAAAGAGATAAGTAATGCAGAGCTATATAAATCCTCGTTTTCACTAATCTTACACATTAAATCCATTAATAAACCATTCTGATCTTATTTTTTTCCAAGTATTAAGGTACTAATATATATTTGTTATTAATTAAGCGCTTAATATCATCAAAGCGTTAATACTCTTTATTTATAAATGATCCGACGAAATATGAATAATATATAAACGTTAAAAGCAACAATTTTTATGATTTTTAAACAAAGGGTTGAGAAAGATGAAAATTATAACAATAAACCTACCTGAAAAATATCTAGAAGCAATTCAAACTCTAAATGATTTAGGAGTATACCCGAGTCGAAGCGAGGCTATAAGAACTGCATTAAGCGAATTCTTGGGAGATGAACTTAAAATGTTCAAAAATTTAGAGGATGAAACTTTTAAAATGCTTGTTAGAAGCAATAAAACAAACAGGTCATAATTTTTTTTTTATTTTTAAATCTATATTAATCTACGTTAACAGGCACTTTGCATTTATTGCACCTTTTTGCACCACGAAATAGTTGATTTCCACAATCTGGGCAGTGATATCTATTCATTTCTGCTTCAACATACTTCTCGGTTCCGTGTTGACGCCAAAATGGAACTGATCGAAGAATGACTTTTTTTCCAACTGGGATGGAAAAGTTATCAATATACTTACATGGAAATTCTTCACATTGGTAACAACCATTAATATTTCTATCTTTACAACATTTTTTGATCGCGCACGCCTGACAAACCGGAAAAACAGTACCCTCTGAAAGACAACCTGTGCAAGCTATATCGTCTACAGTTTTCGCAAATGCTTTATATACTGGTAGTAATTTCTCTTTAAACTTTAAATTATTATTTTTATGCGCAATATATATTGAACACACACCACACCATAAGCCGCAAGGAGCTAATAATTCTTCTTTTACTTCAACCATAATTTACCGTAATTAAATATTATTTAAAAACTATTTTCTTGATTTTAATAAAGATATTAGCTCTGTTCGATCAAAGTAGACTTCATTTCGGATAATTTTATCGCCTTCAAGTTCTAAAAGGTCCATCCCGTGTTCTATTATCTCTTCAGATTTAATTGGGATCGTCGCTCTCCATTTTAATATGAAACCTTTCTCAGTAGGATAAACCTCAGTCATTCGCCATATCCATTTTGGATTAGCAGCCAACAATATTTTAAAATAGGGAAATAAGTTATCATGTCCCTTTAATCCTTTAGGATTTGCAGGATCTTGATAATATGCAGTTTTTGAATAGAAAGAAATGAGTTTTTCAGGATTATTTCCCGTCCATGATGTTAACCAGTTTTAGCAAAAAGTAATGATGTCTTTCATTTCCATGTAAATTACCATCGATTCACATAATAATAACTAATTTAAAATATCGTTATTAAAATATATAATATATTAATTTTAGATAATGAATTATATTAAAACATACCATATTAACATTAAAATAAAAAATAGGTTAAATTAAACTCAATCATGAAAGTTGCACGATATTATAACAACAACGATGTGAGACTTGATGAAATACCTAAACCAACGATTGGTCCGGGAGAATTATTGGTGAAGGTTAAAAAATCTGGAATTTGTGGATCGGATGTCTTAGAGTATTATAGATTTGCTAAAATGAAGAAACTAGGGGTAGATAATTTAATTCTTGGACACGAGATCACCGGTGATATTGTTGAAGTGGGAGAGGGTATTAAAGGTTATAAAATTGGAGATAGAGTTTTCGTTTCACATCACGTACCATGTTTCAATTGCTATTACTGTAACCAAGGACATCACACAGCATGTGATCTTCTCCATAACACTAATTTTGATCCTGGAGGTTTTGCCGAATACATTAGAATACCTAAAATTAACATTGAAAAAAAAGGCGTTTTTGTGTTAGATAAGTCCGTTACCTATGAAGATGGAGTATTTATTGAACCTTTTGGCTGTGTTTGTAGAGCACAAAGATTAGCAAATGTAGGAAAAGGATTAACAGTCTTAATATTAGGAAGTGGAGTATCCGGAATCTTACATGCTCAATTAGCAAAACTTAGAGGAGCAAAAAGAGTCTTTGCAACCGATATAAACGATTATAGATTGAGGAAAATCCAAGATTTTGGAGTGGATGAAATTTTTCATGCAAACGAGGATATCCCTTCGAAACTTCTGGAAATCAATGATAATAAATTAGCTGACATTGTTATTGTATGCACAGGGGCTTTATCGGCAGCGAATCAGGCTTTAAATTGTGTAGCACCGGGAGGTACAGTGATATTCTTTGCAGTCCCAGGACCTGGTGTCAATTTAGAAGTTCCTATAAACGATTATTGGAGGAATGAAATAACAATCAAGACCTCATACGGCGCTGCACCTGAAGATCTCCAAGAGTCATATGTGTGGATATTATCAAAAAGGATCAATGTTACAGAGCTAATCACTCATCGATTTCCTCTAAGTAAAACAGGTGACGCCTTTAAAGTTGTTAATGAGGCTACTGAATCTCTTAAGGTTGTTATCGAACCTGATAAATGACTACTACCTAAATCACTCCTTAAAGTATTCACTTCGTTCAACATGCTTACGAATTATTCCAGATTCCCAAAAATTATAAATTTCCAATAAATAATCCTCCATTTTCCTCTTTGGAAAGAAAATGTCTAGATTAAGTAAATAGTTTATCGTATCCTTAGATTTATTTGTCAAGTTATGAGCCTTGATTGCTTTATCAACAAGTTCTTGATTTTTAGCGATTTTTTCGCTCATGTAAATAAATGGAGTTTTATCGGGGCTTTTTACAATATAAGAATGGCTAGATGTTAAAAAATTAGCCCGTTCTAGGAAAATTAATTCAGCTTGCGTAATATCTATTAGATACTGTTCAATTGAACATTCTTTAAACCCGTACCATGGACCAAATCCATCTTTTTCAGGTCTAATTTTATCAAATCCTAGGCAGCTTATGTGAAATAGTCGTTCCTCTGGAATCAAAAAGCCAACGTGAGCTTTGGAATGACCTAATAATGGAATAGTTTCAATTATAAGGTCTTCAAATTTAAAGATATGACCCGGTTTGAAGGGGGTGACCTCTTGACATTCTTTGTAACCATTTTTTTTAGCAAACTTATTTATAACTGAAAAATCTATTTCTTCAAAGAAGCCAAATCCTTGATAAAAATTGCGGAGATCTAATAAATTTGCGTGTTCTGGAAAAGGAGCGTGAATTTTAGCTCCTATCGTCTCCCACTGATGGACATGTGCTATATGGTCCATATGTCCGTGTGAGCAAATATAATTCTTAACAGGACCATAAATGTCGTCCAATTTATCTATAAGATGAGGTTCGACATTTAAATCTAACACGATAGTACTATTGTTTCTCCTTTTTTTCGGCAAAATAATAATACCATCGCAACAAGAGAAATAAAACGGAGGATTTTTCTGATGAACGAGTATTATATCTTCTGTTATCTGCTTAATCTCTATATTATCTATTTTTGAATTAGTCATCGAAAAAAAAAAATATAAAGTCTAATTAAACTTAAAATCTAAAAAATTACAACCCTATTGGACCATCCTGATAAATTCCATAAGCCTCATCTATAGAGGTATTCTCGTGAACTATAGCTCTCACTGCTTTAATCATTCCAATAGGTTTGTCTGATTGGAAAATATTCCTTCCCATGTCAACTCCCACGGCTTTTGCATCGATGGCGTTTTTAGCCATTTGCAACGCGTCTTTTTCAGGTAATTTTTTCCCACCAGCAATAACAACAGGTACGGGACAAACACTTGTAACATTTTCAAAATTGTCGCAA
>DATKTW010000050.1:0-2036 GCA_035530895.1 Candidatus Nanopelagicaceae bacterium | reverse complement strand
GCTCTTTGCAAATCCCGGCTTAAATGATCTAAATCTTTGCCTGTTAACATTTGCAAATAGGCTGGTTGTATTAGTAACATCAATTTGTTTAAAGTTCCTAAATTAGGATGGGGAATTATCCCTAACCCTACTCCGAACCTTAATTTAGATAACAGTTCCATTGCTTCCGCCGAAGATATGATACGGGCACTACTTAAGATACCATAAGCTCTCCATGCTTGATCTTCCAACTGACTTTTAGAATTAGATAATAGTTCTTTCCTTACTTTCTGTTCCTTGTTTATTATCTGTTGATTAACTTTTTCCAAATTGTCAATAATTTCTTCTTCCGAAAGACCTAAAGTAATTTGGTTGGAAACCTGAAATAAATTTCCCATTACTTCGGTTCCCTCTCCATAAAATCCTCTCACTACATAACCTATTTTAGATATGGCTTTTAATATATCATTTATACCGTTTACCATTGCTAGGGCCGGCAGATGTAACATTATTGAAGCCCTCATCCCGGTTCCTACATTAGTAGGACAGGAAGTTAAATATCCTTCTTTTTCGCTAAAGGCATAAGTTACCTTTTTTTCAATTTCATCGTCAATCTCATTAATAAGTTTCCAAATATTATTTAATTGCAACCCTGAAAGTAAATATTGAATTCGAAAATGGTCTTCTTCGTTAACCATTACACTTAATGTCTCTTTTTGATTAAAAACACACCCTCGGTAAGGGTGTTTCTCTTGAGCATGATAAATGCTAATTAGATGTTTTTCCACTAAAAATTGACTCTCCAGGGGAGTTAATTCATCCAATAAAAGTAAATTAGAATCCTTAAAAAGAGAATCTTCTTCTACAATCTGTCGGCTAAGCTCAAATATATTTTTTAATTCCGCTTGCTCAGCTCGTGGTGAAAAAGGAATTCCTTCTACATTTCGTGCCAATCTAATTCTCGAACTTATCACTATATCCGATAAAGGGCCTTGCCCGTTAATCCATTCAGTTGAAGATTCTTTTAGATTTTGTAATATTATACTTTTATCTTTATTTTGCATTTTTTTTCTTTAATACTCCTTCAAGCTTCAATATCTCATCTCTTGTCTTTGCTGCCTTCTCGTACTCTTCCTTTAATACCAGTTCTTGTAATTCCTTCCTGAGTTGTTTGATTTTCCTAATTTTATTCAATTTACCCTTAGATTGTCGCGGTATTTTCCCCACATGTTCACTATTTCCATGCAACCTTCTTAAAAGAGGGATCAATTGTTCTCTGAAATCGTGATAACAGACACTACAGCCTAATTTTCCAGATTGTTTAAACTCATCATAGGTCAAATGGCAATTGCTGCACTCTATTTTTTTATCCGGAATAACCCCTTCCTCTTTGTGGTAAAGATCTATAGCATTTAACAGGCCAGCCAATAGATCATTAATGTCAAACTGGGGAAGAGGAAATATGGAAAATTTATCACTAAAGGTAGGGGCGCAATCTTTGCATAGATGAATCTCTGTTTTTTGCCCTCCAACGATTTTAGTGAAAGTTATGGCAGCTTCTTTTTTCTTGCATATTTGGCATAACATTTATATCTAATTTTCCTCCAATATTTCTTATTATTTCCCACTTTCTTAAATCCCATTAAATTATAATTTATAATATAAATAATTGTCAATTACTTCAATACAGTATCGAGCATACAGTATCGAGTATCAAGTTATGAAAGCGAAAGAAAAAATAGAAAAAGTAGCGCTCTTCTTTCTATCTAACTACCCCACTAAAGTTTATACTAAAATAGCTCGTCGAATCAGGAATAACTGTTCTTTCAATCATCTCCGTTTTATCCTATCTCCTGATTACTGGTTTCCAAATTCTATATTTAAAGACTTCGTGCTTGCTTCTTACTTTACAAACCTTAATATCAGGTCCATTACCTCGGCAACCATCTCCTGAGAAATATCATCAGAAGAAACAGATGAATCAAACCAGAAATTAACATGGTTTTCCAAAATTAATTTACTTACTTGATTAAGAGCTGATTTAGCCGCTGTCATTT
>DATKTW010000049.1:0-6700 GCA_035530895.1 Candidatus Nanopelagicaceae bacterium | reverse complement strand
CGATACCGAGAGAGCCATGGTTCAGTTTAAGAGTATAATTGAATCAAGTAACTGGTTTATAATCCTACAAAATGGCATTGGTAACGAGGCGTTAGTAAAAGAATATTGCAACGAGGATAAGATTCTAAGAATAGTTACGTCTCATGGTGCTCTGTTAGAGAATCATGGGCATGTGCGTCACACTGGTGTAGGTTTTACAAAAATTGGATTTGCATATTTGAAACCAGATGGTATAAATGTTAAAGATTATGGTAGAGCAGAGGAGAGCTTAATGGATTTAAAGAATCTATTGAGCGCGGGGGGTTTGCAGACAGAGATTGTTGAGGACATAATTAAATGTTCTTGGGAAAAAGTTTTTGTAAATATTGGTATTAATGCAATAGGTGCTCTTACAGACTTAACAAATGGTCAGCTATTAGAGAAAAATTCTTTAAGAAAAATGATGGGAAATGCGGTTAAGGAGGCTTTAGAAGTAGCGCACATGAAGCAAATAGATTTATCGAATAGAGATTATGTAGAGTTAATGTATTCTGTAGCTAAGAAAACATATAATAACAAAAATTCAATGTTACAGGATGTTTTAAAGGGAAAACCTACCGAAATTGACTTCATAAACGGCAGAATTGTAGAATTTGGTAAGAAGTTGGGAATAGAAGTAGTTACAAATGAGTTATTAACTGCTTTAATTAAAGGGTTAGAAAGTTCGTTTTAATTTGAGATTTACGCTTTGAGGATCATGTAATAGGCATTTTCCCCGTCTCTATAATACTTTTCTTTTATGCTGTGAGTTTGGAAATTAAATTTCTTGTATAGGTTAATAGCCTCGTAGTTACTAATCCTTACTTCTAACACAAACTCGTCAATTTTATATTTTTTTATTTTTTTCATAGAGTGAGCTAACAGCGTCATAGCAACTCCTAATCGCCTATAGCTTTTTGAGACTGCAATAGACACTAAATGCCCATTATTTTTTAATTTCAGACTAGTAATTGCGGGGGCTCTTTCAACTCTCCACATTATGTATCCAATAATTTCTTCATTACTGTTACACGCTATGAGGAATGACTCAGGATAATTATCTAAGATACTTTTATAAAAAAAATAGGGGTAGTCTTCTGGTAATTCTTGTTCGTTTACTTCGATAACGCCTTCTAGATCCTCTAAAGTACATCTTCTTACAACAATAGGATTAGTATCGCTAAAATTGCCAGAGTATTTGATCTGCGTATCTTTGTCTGTGCCCATAATTATATGAGTCTTAGATATTGTTCTTTATATATAAAATAGTTGCTAAATAAATATTATTTTAGAACTTTTTAAGCTTTTTTAATTAATTAAAAGCTTTAAATGCTGTTTCTTAATTTTATAAAAGCGTCTTTTTTTTGTTGTTTTGTGTATTTAATTATTGTGTCTAAAGTCAATTGAATATTTTTTTTATTATCAAACCTTTCTATAATATTTTTCAAGTCTTTTTCATCGGCGTTTTTTAATTTCTTAGCAACCTTAATCATTTCCGGCAATACTCTTATGATATTGTCTACGATTGTAATATCAGCCCATAAGGAAGTTCTACTTATTGGATTTAAATCGACTGCGACTATTTTTTTCCCAATTTTTTTTAAAGCTTCTGTTCTATCTCCGTCCTCTAGGGGGACGAATACGACATCAGCTATTTTTATGCCGTTTGGATCCACATTTCTTCTATTGCTAGATAATTCTTCTATTTCGACCATATTTTGTTCGTCGAGCCCCAAAATCTTTTTAGCTCCCGCACCCTGTAATAAATTCTTAATTGCTTCAATTCTTCCTTCTTTTCTATAAAATAAGTTAATTTCAAGTGGTGCATTTATAATCTCTGAAAGTTCTACCAACTCATTTGGACATAAAGCTGCAGTGTTCCCGTTGACGCTAATAATAGCATGTGTTGCTGTAAGAAGCAAGGCAACAGCTGCTTTTATAGCTTCCTTTGCTGTCATACTGGTTTTTTCCCCTAACATGTAATCAAAACATTCTCCTCTACCATGCGCGATCAAACCCGCTTCAGCTACAACTAATGTTTTCATTCCCTCAATTATTTTGTGTCGATATTTTAAACTTTCAGAACGGGGATGATCTTTAGGGACATCGTGATCTTGGTCATTATTAGTAGTCATAATTTAAATGTTTCACATATATAGTTGTTTATATAGTTTGAAATAAAGAAAAACTATTAATCTTTTGGATCTTTCTAATTTTTGTTGATTCGTATGGCTTTAACCGAAGAGAGTAAAAGTAATGATTTACAAATATTTCAAACAAAGAGGTTACTTAATCAGTTAAAGGAAAAGAAGGGCTTTCACACGGAGTTAGTTTCGTTGTATATTCCTCACGATCATAAGATCTCTGATGTTACAAATTATCTTAAGAATGAAGTAAGCGAAAGTCAGAATATAAAGTCAAAATTAACGCGGAAAAACGTTTTAGATAGCATATCAAGCATAGTAGGTCAGCTGAAAAACATTACTGAAGTGCCTGAGAATGGTTTAGTTATGTTTTCTGGTGCGATCCCGCAAAATAATACTCCGGGGACAGAGAGGAATGAGTTATATATTGTACATCCTCCTGAAAAAGTTTTAACCTTTAGATATCATTGTGCAAGTGAGTTTCTATTATGGCCGTTAGAAGATATGCTCGAAACAAAGGCAACTTATGGATTAATTAGCATAGGAAGAAAAGAGTCTGCTGTAGGATACTTAAGAGGAAATCATGTGGAAATAGTGAGGGATTTTACTTCAGGGATTCATGGTAAGCATAAAGCTGGAGGTCAGTCTCAGAAAAGATTCGAACGGGGAATAGAAGAAGCAGAAACCAGATTTTACAGAAGAATCTCTGAGGAAGTTAACAAATTATTTTTAGTAATGGAAGATTTACAAGGTATTTTCATAGGAGGACCTGGGCAATCTAAAGAAAAATTTGTAAACGATGAAAGCTTAGATTATCGATTACGAGATAAAATCTTGGATGTCGTTGATCTAGGTTATGGTGGAACTGAGGGAATCCGGGCGTTATTAGAAAAAATTAAAGATAAAATAGCCAACGTAAAGTACGTGAGAGAAAAGCAATTAATGCAATTATTCCTAAAGGAAATTTCAAACGATACTGGTTTAGTCGCATACGGTCTTGAGGAAGTGCAAAAAGCTTTAAATATGGGTGCTGTAGATAAATTAATTCTTTCTGAAAAATTAAATACCGTTCAAGTAAATATCACTTGTTCCAATTGTAATTATAAAGAATCTAGGACAGTAAGGGAACAGGAACGGAATAAATTAGAATTGTCTATTCAGGATGAAAGTTGTCCTGATTGCGGTTCTAACGCCTTCAATGTAAGCAGTGCTGTTTTAATAATTGAAGAGCTTGGTTCCATCGCAGAAACTATGGGAACTGATGTAATTATAATTTCTCCAGAAACTGAAGAAGGAGAAATGTTATATAGCACTTTCGGTGGAATAGTCGCGATTCTTCGATTTAAATTAACTTATTAGAGTAAATTTTATAGTATTTATTTTAAGAGCTTCATAAAAAAAAAATGTAAGAATATTACAGAGATAAACGAAAAGAATTATTGTGGATTAATATGAACTTACCTGAGATGTTATTAAATTTAAAAATAATAATGTTTGGTGGGAAGGGAGGTGTCGGGAAAACAACTTGCGCTTCAAGTTCTGCGATATGGGCCGCAGAGCATGGAAGAAACACTTTAATTATCAGTACTGACCCTGCTCATTCTTTAGGGGACAGTTTCGGGATAGCACTTCCTCCCGGCGAATCAACAAAAATACCCGGTGTAGAACGCTTAACTGCTTTAGAAATAGACCCTAAAGCGGATATGTCAGAATATAAAGGTTTAACTGGCATGAGCCCGGTAGAAGGAAGGGAAATGCCCGATATAATGGGCGGATTGCCAATGATGGAAGAATTACAAGATATTACCTCGATGAGCCCTCCGGGGATAGACGAAGCTTTCGCATTATTAAAGGTTTTAGAATTTATAGAGACGGATCACGATTACGATTTAGTTATATTTGACACGGCACCAACGGGTCATACATTGAGATTTTTAAGCCTTCCAGAAACATTATCAGGCTGGATAGGTAAATTATTGAAGATGAGATTAAAATTAGGAAATCTTATGGGATTGATGAAGAGTCTTTTTACAAGTGGGGAAAAAAAAAAAGATAATTCTTTAGAAGTATTAGAGAGATTAAAAGATTCAATCATTAGAGTACGAGATGATCTTACTAACCCTATGAAAAATTCGTTTGTTGTAGTAATGATACCAGAAGAAATGGCTATTTCAGAAACGGGGCGCCTTTTAAACGAACTATTAAAATATAATATTCCTGTTTCAAATATTGTTGTGAACCAATTATATCAAGATGAGGATGATTTATGTGATTTTTGCCGATCGAGAAGAAAGATGCAAGCTAGTAATTTGCTTAAAATTCAGAAAGTCTTTAGAGATGAACTCGGAAAAAAATTAATCGAGATTCCGCTTTTTAGGGGAGAAATCAGAGAATATGACAATTTGAAAATATTTGGCGAGCAGCTCGTCAAATGAAACTAGTTACGAAACTCACTTAGATATTTACAGTATAAACAGATATTTGTTTTACCACACGGATACCCACATTTTTTGCAGGAATTATAGGATTCAAGTATGTAATGTTTAGAAAAAATTTCAGACATCTCCAAAAATCCGTTGAGCAAATTGAATTCTATTTCGGGGCTGAATTTTTTGCATTCCTGAATGAATTCTAGAACACGTTTCCTTAAAATTGGATCTTCCTCTCTGTAGGGGCAATGTGAAGGGTAATAGTTAATTTTTTTCAGGTTTGCATAAAGGAATATTTCTTCTTCTGGAATTTTCATTAGCGGAGTGATTCGCCTAATGAAGTACTTTTTTATTTCTTTACTTTTTTCTTTAAAAAGATATTGATTAGCAATTAGCTTAAATCTTTTAGTAAGAATATTCATTAAATACGTTTCTGCTATATCTGTTAAATTATGACCCATCGCGAGGACATCAGCACCTAAGTTTTTTGCGGTTTCGTTTAAAATTCTTCTTCTAAGCGTAGCACAAAAATTACATGCGTATGTATTTTTGGTTGCACACTTTTTCAATTCTACTATCTCATCTAATGTTTTACCGGTTTTCTCTTTAAACGAAACGATTTCATGTTCTATTTTATGTTGTTTACAGAATTCAATTGCATTCTTTATACTATTATTTCTATATTCTCTAATTCCTTCATCAATAGTTAGTGCTATTATGGGATTCGAATGATAACTATTTGCTTGAATAAGTTTAAGGTTATATAGTAAAGAGAGAGAATCTTTTCCACCAGAAATACCAACAACGATTTTATCATTTGGTTTTAGCATATTATATTTAGATATTGTCTGGGAAATATTTTTCTCAATTCTTTTCGTAAAACAATTAGTACATATTAATTCACCAGAATATTTTCTGTGGACTACGAGAGAATTTTTACTGCAATAGTCGCAAGTAGCAGTTTTAAGAAAAACATTATAGGAGCTATCAAAATTATTAATGAAAATCACATCAGCGATTTAATTAAATCCAAAAAAGATCAAATCCAAACATCACATATGATAACACGAAGTTCCCAAGAATGAGGCTTAACGCTACAATTCTTATCGCATTTAAGACATTATTTTTAATTTTTCGTTTATTATCGTACCAGTATTCGAAAGAAACCTCAAAGACTGAATTTTTTTTTAGTTTCGTAGTTTCAGGAAGTTTCACAGATACTGTGTCTTTATATCCGTCTCCTATTGAGTCAATTAATTCATAATTATCTTTTCCCAAGAGGACCTCACCATTTTGATTGCTCTTATAATCCTCCTTCAATATTATTTTAACATATTCTACATTTTCAACTCGGTATTCTGTTAATTTGCACTCCGTATCGGTTCCTTTATAGACTAATCGATCTGTTTTTTTCTTTTTAGTTTTATAGTCTTCGCCAAATATCCAATTAATTAATTCTTTTACGAATCTATCCCCATCAAAAATGGGCAGGGGCATCATATTAAAGATAGTTATACTAAAAGCTATAACAAAAAGCCATAAAAGCTCTTTGATGAGAAAATCAGGCCAATTACTCGTAAATAATTTTGCTAAGTCATTTTTATGCATCCAATAAGAATTACTTTGAACACCAATGAAAACACCAACAATTTCTACATCTAAAATGTAATCGTTTCCTGTGTTTGTCGTAAGGTTTATCGCTTTTAGATTAAAGTCAGTTAGCAAAAGTTCTAAAGTATCGCCATTTGAGGTATTAATAGCTGTTCCATTCACTTTTGAGATCAGTATGTTAGTTTCAGTACTACTCGAGTAATTATAAGTAATTATTAATCCTGTACCGTTTGGTATATATTCATAACGGATTCCTATATCATATCGGGGACCTAAAGTAACATTTTTTCTAGAATATATATCAGTAAGGGGATTATAAGTTACAAATGTGAGATTGTCTCCTATTGAGAATTTAACTCTCGTGGTGTTACTTAGAACTGAAGTAAGACTATTGCCTTGATTTAAATCCAAAAAAAGGAAGTCGGTATTGGGATCCTCTGAATTCTTTATTGCAACAATAGCATCCATAGGTTCAAGGGTTCCTTGGTTAAAACCTCC
>DATKTW010000048.1:0-28713 GCA_035530895.1 Candidatus Nanopelagicaceae bacterium | reverse complement strand
AGTAAAAGTGTTTAAAGGGGTTATCGACAGGATTGAATTTTGATTTAATGATTGTATAATATAATTAAGTTAATTGTAATGCTGAACTTGAGGTAAAAAAAGTGAAATATTCGGAATGGCTAACCATGAAAGCTTTAGAGTATCGTGACGATGTGCTTTATTTTGCAGGCAAAAATACACTAGAAATTTCTAAAGAATATGGTACACCTATTTATGTGATTAACGAAAGCACGATACGAGAACGCTATAGAAATTTAAAAAGTCTACTAAATTCAGAATGCAAGAATAATAGAATACATTATGCTGTTAAAGCAAACTCAAATTTATCAATTTTAAAAATATTTCATTCAGAGGGGGCTTTCTTTGATTGTACATCTATGGGTGAAATATATACATGTTTTAAAGCAGGTATTTCTGCTGAAAAGATAATATATACTGGAAATATGTTTACTGATGAAGATTTTACATTCGCAGTTGAAAATAATGTTCTAATAAATCTTGACAGCGTAAGTCAATTAAAAAGATTAACGAAAATTCATGACGACCTTGGGAAGGAAAAATCAATAATTTCTTTTAGAATAAACCCAGAGTTTGGTGCTGGACACCACACTCATACAATTACAGCGGGAAAAACGGTTAAATTTGGTATCCTAGAGGAACAAGCGATCGAAGCGTTTAGCAAAGCAAAAGATTATGGTTTTGAGAAGTTTGGGATTCATCAACATATTGGATCAGGAGTGTTAGACGCTCAAGATTTCAAAAAACCAGTAGAGAAATACATTAGTATTATAAAAAAAATTGCTAAGTCTCTCGAGATTGAATTTGAATTTATCGATTTTGGTGGCGGTATGGGTATTCCTTATCGCCCAGAAGAAGAACCATTAGATTTGGATATTTACAGAGAAAATGTTATAAAACCATTTAAAAATCTCCTCAAATCTGAGAATGTTGGTGAACCTATTTTTAAGATTGAACCCGGGCGGTATTTAACTGCGGAGTCAAACATTCTTTTAACGCAAATAAACACGATCAAAAACAATGGATATAAATTATTTGCTGGCGTTGATGCTGGGTTTAACACTTTGTTAAGACCTACTTTATACAATTCCTATCATCATATTATACCATGTAATGAGAAAGGTAAAGAAACAACATTAACTTATGATATCACGGGGCCAATCTGCGAGTCTGGTGATATACTAGGCAAGAATAGAGAATTAAAGAAGTTAGAAGAGAAGGATGTACTTGCAATTCTCGATGTAGGTGCATATGGCTTTACGATGAGCAGTAGTTATAATTCTAGACCTAGATCCTCTGAAATTTTAATCAATGATGGAAAGATTTATAAAATCAGAGAAGCAGAGAGTCTTGATGACTTGTTAAAACTTCAAATTATTCCAGATCACTTAAAGTAACAAAAAATAGTAGTTAATTTTCATATAAAAGAATAAAAATTTTAGTGCTTTCTTCTATTATGAGATAAAATTATAATAAAGGAAGCTTTAAGGACTGGATACCCTTTAGACCTTCTAAATGAAGAGTTGGCAATATGAAATCTGTATAAAGTAGATTGATGATAAGACTGATCTGCTCTGATCTTTTATAATTTTATCTCTCTTTAAAAAAATATTAGTAAAATTTAACAATAGAGCTAGTCGTTTACGATAAATTTATCGAAGTTATAAATAAAATTTAAGAGAAATTCTTGGATATTCTTACAAATTATGATGTAATTATAACTATAGCCCGTTTATATAGTATAATTATAAAAACTATAACTTGGATGAATAAATGCGGTAACATTGCATTTAGAGAACGTTGGTATTATTCGATCTAATTCATATCCAAGATCAATATAGAATTTAAGTGTATTCCCTTCTGTTTTATTTGAGGTTAATACTTCAATGAAGCCAACTCCAGTTCCCATAGCATGCTGATATGTTAGATCCCAAACTAAATGGATGGCATATTCGCTAGAAGCTGGAAGAAATATGAAATTAATATCTAAATATTCAGTTCTATTTAAACACATGTAATTCAAATTGTAAAATTCAATTGTTGTAACAATATGATCTTCCTTAGGAATTACATATTCTCCTGATGTGCGAACATCATATGGCCAGAAATCTTGAGTCTGACTACAAAATCGTTGCCATTTAAAGCAATCTACTATAAATACATGGACTTTACCATAGGTAGTTATTGCACTAATATTGCAGAAATCTATACCTGATTTATTAATATTATTGGAATGATAATGATTAAAACCTATTTCTTCAAACTGACCTGTAACCTTTGAGAACTGTGTTGTTCCATTAATAGCTTCATAGAAGATATCAAATTTTGTAATTTCTATGGGCGTCCACATTTTAAAAAGAACATCACTAGGAGAAAATAAGTTTATGTTTATCTTATGAGATTTATTGAAATGATTTGCCCATTTTACATTAACTCGTCCCGATAACGCAGAAGCGTTAAAATCTGAATAAGATATAAATCGAATATTCCAAATATCAAACCATTGATCTCCTGAATCTGATGTACATAAAAAATCTTTTGAGAAAATTGAGTGATCTAGAATTAAATTTATATCTCCAGAATTCGTTGATATTTTAAAATCATTATAAATCGAGCTTTTATTTAACTGAACATCAACATTTCCTGAACTGGTTTTAATTTCAAATACACTATAATTAATTTTATGTGTATTGAATTTTATATTACCATTTCCACTATCACTTTTAAAGCTATAATTATTAAAATTTGGGTTAAAGAATATGTTGAGATCTAAATCTATAATATCATCCGGCATATTGAGAGCGCTAAAAATTTTTAAAATAGATTGTTGTTCTTCATAAGTAATTACAATAAATTTTTCCGGATCATTGAAGCCCTTATAATTTATTGTCCATTCTGCTTCTAAAATATTACTTGAATTTTCAGATAAAGTCATGAAATTAATATTACCCTTCTTAATTTGATTATCAATTTCAAGTTCAGAAATAATTTTTCCCTCCGTAGAGATTTCGTAATAGCCAGAAGTTTCTTTTGAATCCTCATAAAATATAAAGATAGTTGCCCCAACTACAGAAAAACTAATAACGAGAACTAACGATATTACAATTATGACTTTTTTTTCCATAATTTTAATACTAGTATAATTTTTTTTGAAAACAAATTTTTAACAGAGAACCTATCCGTTTCTTGATAAATTATTATACGCAAGTCAACTTATATATTTTTTTTCTCTAATTCTCCTAAATTAGATGATATTGTTTCGAGGGAATTTTTTAACAGACCTGCTACGATAATTTATATTACAGAGTATAGAAATAAAATTATTTTGAATTCATACTATGCCTACCGTAAATATCAAAGGAGGAGTAAATTTAAAATTTAAAATTTATAGATTTAAAACATCTTTCATTGAAAAAATACGAATTTCATTTTGTTTCGCAATAAATTTAATTGCTTTTATTGCTCCATTAGCGAAGCATTCTCTACTATGAGCTTGATGTTTTAATTCAATTCGTTCACCTGGTCCAGCGTACAGAACAGTATGATCGCCAACAATATCACCGCCTCGAATTGAATGGATACCTATTTCGTTTTTAGCACCTATTTTCCTTTTATTGGGACCCCTTGAACGTCCAAATGTTAGTGTTTCTTCTGGATCGCACCCAAGAGTATCACAGATTGTTTTAGCAATCGTCAATGCCGTCCCTGAAGGTGAATCTACCTTGCGATGATGGTGACTTTCAATAACCTCAATATCCCATGCATTCAAATAGTTCGTTAAAATTCCAGTGATTTTAAACAGAACATTTACTCCAGTTGCCATATTTGGTGATATTACCGAAGGGGCATCGTTTTTTTCTACAAGTTCTTCAAATTCCTCCAAAAACTCTTTCGACATAGCGGTTGTTCCAATTACACACCTGATTCCATTTTTAACACAGATTTTACAGTTTTTTTCTGTTGCACTCGCGACTGTGAAATCTACAACCACATCTGGATTAGTTTCATTAATAATTTCTTGAAGTTGATTCACATCTTTGATCTTTATATTGCCAGGGTTAGGAATTGCTAACAAGGATCCTAGATCTTCACCTATGTGTGCTAAATCACACGCTGCTACTACCTTAATTTCATCATCGGTCAAAGCTAATGAGGAAATTAATCTTCCCGTTGATCCAGAAGGACCTAGTATTAATAATCTTATCATATTAATAACTTGATTATGCTTTACATTTAGATTAAATTTAAATTTCTCAATACTGCCTTTATTTTTTCTTGATTTTCTTCCAAAGGTGGCGTTAAAGGTAATCTCATCCTTTTATTCATTATACCCATCAATTCAGCGGAAAACTTAACGGGACCGGGATTGGTTTCCACAAATAATATTTTAAAAAGATCAAAAAGTTCTAATTGTAATTCCCTCGCTTGCTCCCATTTTCCATTAAACATAGTGTTTGTGAAATCTACTAACTTAGCAGGTATGATATTTGACGCTACGCTTACAACACCTTTACCACCTAGAGCCATTATATGGAACGTCATTCCATCATCGCCACTAAGTACTATGAAATCATCTGGTGTTGTTTTTACAATCTTCGTAATTTGATCTATGTTTCCGCTCGCACATTTAATCCCAACGATGTTATCTTTTTTATGAGCTAATTTGGATATGGTTTCAGGTTCAAGATTACGTCCAGTTCGGCTGGGAACATTATAAAGAATTATTGGCAAAGAAATTGAATCTGCTACTGCTGAAAAATGATCGATTAATGAATGCTGAACAGGTCTATTATAATATGGTACAACTACTAAGCACCCGTCTGCGCCTGCATTCTCAGCATATTGGCAAAGAGAAATCGATTCTTTAGTTGAATTGCTCCCAGCACCCGCTAAAATAAAGGGATCTTTTCCGCTCTTTTTGCCCTCATCAATGGCAATATCCATTGCAACATGGTGTTCTTCGTGAGAAAGAGTTGGAGATTCTCCCGTAGTTCCCATGGTTAATGGTTGGCAACCATTTTGTATCTGAAATCTGATGAATTCACGATATTTTTGTTCATCAATGGTTAAATCTTCTTTAAAAGGGGTAATCATTGCCGTAATTACATTTTGTAACTTATCTAATTTTTTCACAACTTGTCACTTAATTTCCTTTTTCTGTAGAGATTTTTTGTTGGAAATATATAAATAAAAAATATTGATTAACACATAATTAGGTAAATTACATTTATAAGGATTATTGCTAAACTAGTCATAAACCACGCTCTGAATTACAATCCCGCTTACCTATCCTATTAGTTCAACCATAGAGGAAACGTTGAAATTTAAGAATAAAATTAAATAAAAAGGTAATTATGATTTTTTTATAAAGTTCATTTTTTAACTATGAAGACTGATTATTTAGATAAGTTCGCTGGAACTTTATTAGGAGTAAGCATTGGAGATACTTTAGGCCATCCTTTTGAAGGGATGATTAGGGAACGAATATACTCCCGCTTTAATGATTTTAAAGAATTTATAAGGAGCAATACAAAGTTATTTAATACTTACACTGATGACACTCAATTAACGTTACACACAGCAAAAGCGCTTATTCAAGGATCTGGTTTTAACGAGGACTACTTTATTAGAGAATATGTCGAATGGCTTGAGGATCCCCCCATAGGTCCCGGGTTTGGATGTATATCGTCGATTCAAAAACTAAAATACGGGATTTCTTGGAAAAAAGCAGCTTCAAACTCAGGAGGTAACGGTACAGCAATGAGAGTTTCACCTATTGGATTATTTTACAATAAAGATACAAAAAATCTAAAGAATTTCGCATTGCAATCAAGTATTATTACTCATTCTCATCCAGCAGCTTCTGCAGGGGCAATAGTAGTTGCAAGAGCTATTGCTTTTTTAATAGATAAAACAATAGAAACAGAGTTCTCAATTGATGAATTTTTTGATGTCATTATTTCTTCTATCTCTAATTCGGGAGAAGAAATATGGGATGAATTTATAAAGATTTTAAATAAAATAAGGAATAGTCTTAACATTTCGTTAGAAGCAGGGTTAATCAAATTCTCTCAAGCGGGCGTAAAAACACCCTATTTTATCGAGGATTATTTAGGAAAAGCGTTTGTTCATCCATATACTCTGAGCACAGTAGCCTGCGCAATTTTCATCTTTTTAAAAAATTTGAATTCATTTGAAGAGTGTATTTTCCAATTAGCGACTGCTGGTGGTGATAGTGATACTGTGGGGGCTATAGGAGGTAGTTTAGCAGGAGCTTATTTCGGCAAAGGAAATATACCCTTTGATTTGATACAGTTAGTAAGAGGCTATAAAGATATCCTAAAAATTAGCGAAGAACTATGGTTGAAATTCAAAGATATAGATATAACAAAAGCTAATCAAAACTATCTATAATGATGTCCAATTTATTAGCACATTCTTTACAAAATTTAGGCGGTTTTTGATCAGTATCTTCTAAAGTATTTGAGAATTTCATTACGCAGAAATTTGTGCAATGTTCTAATCCAAATGTATGACCTAGCTCATGAATTGCCTCTGTAACTATTCTCAGCTCAAAAAGAGCTACATTTTCAGTTCTCCTATAAAATTCTTCTCTTAAACGGGTAACTGAAATTAAAGCGCTCCCAAAGTCCTTGTTTTTAGGCAGATCGGCAACACCAAAAACAAAGTTTAAATATTTAGAAAAAATATCAACATCCAAAACACCCAGGACACGATTATAACCTTTAATTTTAACGTACTTAATTAATCTTTTTTTTACCTTCAACGCGTCGTATTGTCTTTTATATGAATCATATTCAGATTCTAATAAAGGAAGTGGGTCTGGAAGATTTACAATTTTAAAACCGTATTTTTTAAAGAACAACATCAAATCTTTTTTTAATACAATTAAAATCCCAGGATCAATATCTCCAATTCTCTGTAAGTAAATTATTTTTTTCATTTCAAAACTAAGTGTAAGAGAGTTCCTATTGAATTTTAAGTAAGACTAATTTATTAGATTTAACAAAAACTATTGATAGATGGGAGTCAGAAATAAAAAAATTAAAAATCGAATAAATATTTGGATTATTATTATTGATATCTAATAATTTAAATATCGTTCCAAAGTTATTTTTTATCAATGTCCTTCTCAATATTAAAGGGAGGGTGGTCTAGCTTGGTATGATTCCTGGTTTGGGACCAGGTGGCCGGGGGTTCGAATCCCCCCTCTCCCATTTACAAAAACACTATTTTTAGAATGAACCTTAATAAATTTACATTTATCAGAAAAGGAATTATTTGATCTTAAAAAGAAAAAGGGTTAGATTTCATGATATTCCTCGAGATTTAACGACTCGTCTGTGTTAAAAAATATATCTGGGATTAATTCTTGAATTGCTGTAAGAAGGGACAACATTATAGCAGGATTATCTGAAGTGATTTTATAGTATATATGAAACCCTACTCTAGTTTTTACTTGTATTTGACTTTTGAAGAATTCTATTAATTGCTGGATATCATTTTCGAATTCTTTATTTTTTTCAATCCAAATAAAAATTTGTTTTTTTTTAGTTTTATTATTCGATTTAATTTTTAATCTTAATATCATGGCAATCGATTTGTAAATTTATTTCAATTTTTCTTTTATGAATTAACCATACATCTAACTCTAATTATAAAAACGAGAATATTTTTGAGTTTAATAAAAATTCTTCAAAGTTTAATAAGAAGGGCAAAAAAGAACGGAATTTATTTGTCAAAAAACGGTTTTAACTGAAATTTTTCACACAGATTTCTGATAGCAATATCAAATCTCTCAGAAATATTTAGATAATGATTGCTCCATCCACTTGACAGTGAGATTTCTTGAAAATCTGATGTAGGCGCAAATAGAAGGATAATATCTTTAACTTTTGAAAAATCTTCGAGTTTTAATTTTTGGATATGAGTATCTATTTCAAAAATCAATTCATCTTTACTATCAAAAGTTGACCAAGAAATGTCGGTTCTGGGTTCTAGGATTAATTTTTTAACTATTTCCAGTATTTTAATTAGAACTGTTTCATTATTGTCAATGTTTTCCAATCTATTCTCACTCAGGTAATTATCAAAACTGTGTCTGAACTTAACCTCTATAAATCTTTATCTAATCCTTTTTAATTCGATTTTCACAACATTAAAACGATCCGGACATTCTAATTCAACTATATCCGGGTCTTGTGACCAAGGAAAGGTACCACCAAATTGTAATGTTATAATAGAAGGAAAAATATCGTGATAAAAAAACCCACATAATCCTCCAGAGTCGTGTCCGCTCAATTCGATCACATCTCCTTTTTTATGTTTTGCGGTGCAACGACCTTTAACATCTTTTATAGTTCCAACTATTTTATACATTTTTTTCTTGTTTTCACTCATGATTTAAGCACAATAATTACTTTTGGATTTTTTTTTTTAATTCTTTAAGAATGTTATCTACTTTTTTATCCTTAATCCAATATCTTATTTTGGAGGATTGTAATAGAGATTGAATTTTAGCATTAAGCTCGCTTAACTTTTGTTTATCCTCCTCAGATAGTTGAGGAACTTCTACTACTTTCGACATGCTAATTTTTTTAATATGTTCTTCTATAGATGGAATTTCTACTTGCTCCTTTCCTTCAATAAGAGCTCTTCTTAATATTTCTTTAATATTCTTAACCCAACCTTCTATCCAAGGATATAGTTCACTTTTTTTCGGATTTTTAATTTGAATATTTTTCCTTTTAACAATAATTAAATCGTCAGGACAAGAATTTTCGCACGCTCCACAATAAAAACACTCTTCTTCATTACATGCAATTTTACCATATTTTAAGACTTCTTCTGCGCTTTCAGGAATGTAAAACGACTGTACGGGGCAGATATTAATACAGGCTTTGCAATTTTCTGGAGAACATTTATGGAGCATATTTTTCTTTATTATAACTTCTCCTTCAATCGGAGAATCAATATGGAAGCAGTTAGTGGGGCATTCTTTTGAAATTTTAAAATAATCTTGGACATGATTCCTTTCTCTTACTGTTAAACATAACTGGCAAATTTCATTTTCCTTATCTTCAGTACACTTATCAAAATCGATTTCATAGAATTTCCCTAAAGTAGGAAATTCATCCATAACAATTTTTCCTTCTGGCTCTATATTTTCGTGAAACGCATCGGTGGGGCAAACAACGACACATAGCATGCAATAACAACACTTATCGTGGTCAATAAAGAGTTTAGGATTTGAATCGTCCAATATATTTTGGGCAATTTCGGGGATTGGTCCAAGTTCTATGGCGTCAACCGGGCAAACAAGTTTACATAAACTACACCCGATGCATTTTTTAATATCGTACGTTAGTTTCTTCTTAACATCCTTATATTGCCAATTTAAAACTAACTGATCTCCAGCAACATCTAGAGTTTTTTCAATCTCTTCTTCTTTTTCTTGATCTAATTTATCTTGACCTAAGGATTCAGTAATTTTGATTCTCCCGAGCACTTAATTAAAACTTATCTAATTAATTTAAATTGTGCTGATTAATTAATTTTAACTCTTAAACACAATTTACAATAAAAGTTAAGAAAAATACGATTGGCTCTCTCTATCGAAACCGCTTACATATTCTATAGACATACCGTCTGGTCTTCGTTCAGGAGGTACAAAGACAATTTTCAAATAGGGTATAAATACGCCAATTCCATTTCTCGCGAGAATCAATACTGGGTGATTCTTGTCTTTGAAGATTTCTTCACTAATATTGAGAGTAATCGTTCTGCACTGTTGCTCATCAATAACTCCTAACGAATGAATGTATTCATGTAATAAAATGTGATAGGTATAAGCCCAAATTATTTCATACGGCTGAGATTCTAATATGATTTTTAACGGAGATTTGTTCATAACAATTTCTGTACCGGGATGAAAATGCATTCCACCTATGAAACCGCCCCGAAACATGCCCATTTCGACCAACCCTAAGCTCAAACCCGCCCGGTGACGACCCATTATCTTTTTCACGTCTTTTTTAACATTTTCGAAAATTTGGGGCATCTGTTGTTTTAATTCTTGTAGGTTCATTGAGCACCTCGTAATAAATCTATTTTTTAAAATTGAATAAAAATAAATAACGGAACTAATACGGTTTTAAAAATCGAAAAACCAATCATCATCATCTTCCGAAAGAAAACCCATAAATGATGACATATCTTTCAGTAGGGATTTAACATTTGTTACCTTAGATTCTCTTGTAAAAGGATCTAAATCAGAGAAAAATAAATTATCTATAAGTTTATCAATACTAATTCTTTTGCGAAATTGTACTGGATTGTAAAATAAAGTATAGAAAATTTCCCGTTCTAGATTTTCTACTTCAGATTTTGATTTTAGGAAATTTTTATGGTATGTTTGATTAATTATATTTTTAAGTTCGATTATAAAGCACTCTTTATTCTGCAGTAATTTTCTTCTGTCTCCTTCTAAATTCTTAATATTTTGCTCTATATCCCTAATTTGTTGCCCTAAATATCTTATTTTATCATCAGGAGATTCAATGCTCTCAAATTTGGTAGAACATCCAATATCTTTAAGATCAATAGATTTAAAATCATCGTCGATTTGAGCCATACTATATTTTATATTATAATAATCTGGTGATATATCAATCCTTACAGAAAGATTGCTTTTTATTCTGTATTTCCCACCACGCTTTTCATCGCCGATTCTTTCGATAATATTATTTGAGCTTAAAATATCTAACTGACTGTGTATGGCTTGTCTCGAAATGCCTAAAATTTTAGATATTTCTGAAGTGGAGTGTGGAACTTTCGCTATTTTAGACAATATAATCCGTCTAGTCGGATTGCCTAAAATTTCTAATAGATTATCTAAACTTATGAATTGTTTGCTTTGATTTTTTTTTTCTATTTCCATCTATATCACTTCATTCTCGTTTATTACTTTAATATTATCTATACATATCATCTGATTCTTTTGAATATTGTTCGTGAACCTTCTTCGCCCTATCTGCTCCTTTTATGATTTTATCAATCGCTTCATTGAATTCTTCTTGATTTACTTCGATTTTAGCAACTAACTCTGATTGGGCTTTATCGATTCTATTTTCTATCTCTTGAATAGCAGCCTCATCGCCTTTTTCTAATTGTAATTGCTCCAGATGATCCTTAAGCTCTTTTAACTCCACTTTTTTCTTATTAACGGAGGGGATCGCCTTTCGAATTGTTAATAAAGTAGCTTCTTCAGCAATTGCTTGAATATCCGCGCCAGTATAATCTTCTAAAGCTTTAGCGAGCTTATCAAAATTCACATCCTTTGCCAAAGGTTTATGCTTGAGATGGATCTTGAATATTTCCTTTCGAGTTTCAAAATCTGGCATACTAATCTCGACATGCCTACCAAACCTACCAGATCGAAGTAAAGCAGGGTCTAGCATGTCAGGTCTGTTAGTCGCTGCAAGTAAAATTACATTTTTTAAATCCTCTAAGCCGTCCATTTCGGTTAACAATTGAGAAATCACTTGATCAGTAACCTCGGAGCTTGCAGATCTACCTCTCACTCCAGCGATCGCGTCAATTTCATCAAAAAATATGATACAAGGAGCCGCAGATCTTGCTTTCCTAAAGGTTTCTCTTACAGCTTTTTCGCTCTCTCCAACCCATTTGGAGAGAAATTCTGGTCCCTTCACTGAGATAAAGTTAATTTCGCTTTCATGGGCTAGTGCTTTAGCTAATAAAGTCTTCCCAGTTCCAGGGGGTCCATATAGTAAAATACCACTTGGAGGTTTTGAAGATAAATGCGTGTATAATTCAGGATACTTTAAAGGCCACTCGATAATTTCTTTTAATTGTATTTTAGCATCTTCTAAGCCACCTACATCTTCCCATGTTTCCTTAGGTTGAGAAATTACTACTTCTCTTAATGCTGAAGGTTCTATATTATTTAACGCAGAAGTAAAGTGTTCCATTTTAATTCTTAAAGCATTTAAAATTTCAAAGGGAATTGGTTTGTCTAAATCGATCTTTGGAAGCATTTCTCTAATGGCTAACATTGCTGCTTCTTTAGCTAAAGCTTCAACATCAGCACCAACAAAACCATGGGTCCTCTCTGCTAATGTTCTTAAATCAACATCTTCAAATAATGGCATACCTCGAGTATGAATTTGCATGATTTCGTAACGTCCATCTGTATCTGGTACCCCTATTTCGATTTCTTTGTCAAATCTACCAGGTCTTCTCAGCGCGATATCTATATCATTAACTCGGTTCGTAGCTCCTATGACGATAATTTCTCCTCTCCCTTCTAATCCATCAAGTAAAGATAATAACTGAGCTACAACTCTCCTTTCTACTTCTCCAGTCACTTCGCCTCTTTTTGGTGCAATAGAATCTAATTCGTCAATAAAAATGATTGAAGGCGCGTTTTTTTTAGCATCGTCGAAAATATCTCTTAAATTTTGTTCGCTTTGTCCGTAAAATTTACTCATGATTTCAGGACCGCTAATAGTTATAAAGTGGGCATCAGTTTCAAATGCAACTGCTCGGGCTAATAGAGTTTTCCCCGTTCCAGGAGGACCATGTAATAAAACACCTTTGGGTGGATCGATTCCTATTCTTTTGAATAATTCTGGATGTTTTAATGGCAATTCTATCATTTCACGAACTCTCTGAATTTCATCTGCTAATCCTCCAATATCTTCGTAACTTACCCTTGATTTTTCTCTTTCTATAATTTCTTTATGGGTTTTTTCACTTAATTTAATCTCCGTACCAGAATGGATTCTAACTGCATCAGTTTTTGGTTGAAAATCAAGAACTACAAAGTCGTATTTCTTGTTATATGAGTAAAAACTTAATATATCGTCCTTAGTAACCACTCTATTCTCTAAAAGTGAATTTAATCGCTTTGGGCTAATTACAACCGATTCTGTTAATCCTGCGAATATCACCTTTTCCGCTAGAGCAACTTTAATTTTGCGAATCTCAACAAAATCATCTAAAGTAGTATCAATATTTCTTCGCAAAAATGGATCTAGCCGAATTATACCCGTCCCAGTATCTTCAGGTTTACTTGGAAATAATAATGCTGCAGTTTTTAATTTTGAAATAGGGTGAGATATCTCTATTGCATCACCATTTTTTAGTTTCAACTTTTTTACGACTTCAGCGTCAATCCTAATTCTGCCTTGTCCAGAATCGTCCTTGAAAGCGTCTTTTACTCTAAGCCTATTATCTTTTCCTTCTACACCACTTGAAATTTCACTCATTTTGTAATCACACTCAAATGTTCTTCTTTTGCATTATAATCGTTACTATTCCGTTATTAACTTCTAAAATGTGATCGTCCATTGTAGACTCAAAAGGTAATTGTATCTCTCTTTTAATATTAATAAAATTGATTTCGATTGATACTCTAAGAGTTCTCCCATCCTCACTTAAACTTAGTAAAATATGCCCTTTTTCAATTCCTGGTGCTTCGATAATAATTTCAGCAGAATCTTCATAAAAGTTTATCTCAAAATAGGAATTTTTTGTTAATGAATCTTCTTTTTCGTAATTAGGTTGTAAAGAAAGCTGACCTGCATCAATAGCATGCGTATCCCTTGAAGGATTTAACCGCTTAATTTGTGGATGTTTAGATAGGTCAAATGTCTTAAAATATTCCTGAAGCTTTTTTTTGTCAATATTACCTTCAACCTTTATTTCTGGTTTATCCATTCCAGATTCAAAATGATAAGTTACTTTAAAGCCTTTAAATTTCTCATCATTACGATTCGTCTTTGGATCAAAATTCGGTTCAGGTAGAAATAAGAAATCCACATCAAAAGCTCCTTGATCTAAATTAAGATATTTTTTGATACGCTCTAAAAAATCATTATAATCATCATCATACTCATCTGACACGAATATCACCTTTTCTAATTTTGTCAACAATCAATTGACAATAGTAATATGTCAAAAAAGCTATAAAAACTTATTGTTTTTTAAAAATAAGCAGTTTACAGATAAAAAATGATTTTTTATCTTTTTATTTATTAAAAATAATAATTTAAAAATCAGAAGTTAGACTCTGAAATAAATAGTCCTTAGATTAATAACATGGATTTGCTTTAAGATTGAAGAACTTTCTAGTCGAGAATTGATACGATTTGTGATTTGTATATTTTTTTCAATATAAGTTCTATAAGCTCTTCAAAAGATTCTACAACGCCATATCCGTGAAGTGCTACTGTCTTTTTCGTTTTAAAGTTCTTAAATTTAAAAAAATTGATATTTTCTAAGAAATCGGTTGAATTAAACTTTTCCTGCAAATCCTGTTTATTAAAAGCTAAAATTTTTGGCAATTTAATGAAATGTTCTTCGAAATAGTTGCACAATTCATTCCACGAGGTCAAATTTCGATAATAAGCGGATTGGTGAGAGTCAGCAACGAAAACGATTCCATCTATCCCTTGTAGTGTTACAGGTCGGGTGATTATATAGAAATCTTGACCTGTTGTAGAATATATGTGAATCTTAAGCCGCCATTGCTTATTTTCAAATGTAATTGTGCCATAGTCAAAAAATAGAGTTCTTCTTATACTACTTTCAATACTTAATACACTATCATCTTTTCCAAAGTGTTTGAATAAGGATTTAAGAGTTGTCGTTTTCCCAGATAATGCCGGTCCAAAATAGCAAATTTTTAATTGAATAGTTTGGTTTAAATGATCTATTATCATTTTTTATTATTTTGCATTGGTTTTTGTCTTATATTTTAATTAGAAGTATATTAATTTCTATTTTTTTTTCCAAAAAAAATATAAGAGTTATGAGAGATAAACTCAAGGAATTGAGCATAACTGAATTCTACTTCAATAATTAGATAAAATATGATTTCTATCACAAAGATCTCAATAAAGATAATTTAAACCTGTTTATATAGCATTTCTAACATCCTTAATGACTTTATAAGTTCTTTTTAGTAATTCGTAAGCAACTTGGGGAGGATTCCATCCTTTCAGTCCACAATCGGGTCCCACGAATTTAACTCTATCCTCATAATGCTTAAGAGCAAAAAGCAAATTTTTCTTGATGAATTTTTCTGAATCAATTAAGCTCATAGTGCCTTCAAATGTTTTAAGTTCATCAAGTAAAGCCCCTGCATCCAATTTCTCAGCCATTATACTGTTTATATTCGTTCTCGTGATACCGACACGTATGAATTTATCATGCTTTTCTAATTCATTTTTTGGAATGACATTAGAATGATCAGAGGCATATTCACATGTGAGCACATCTATGTTTTTTGCTTGAATAGGAATTGAGTATTTTTTTAAAGAATGAAGGTGGATTTGGATAATACCATCTATTCCTTCCACAGTTTTATCAAAAGCTTTAATCAAGTCATCTTCTTCAATATTAAACATTTCAACATACCCAAATGACGGTTCATCTATTGAGATGATGGAATTTTGAAGATATTTGGTGTTTTTTATTGATTTTTTCAATATCCTGTTTATAGACTTTGCAAAATTGAGTAGGATATCGGGATATATCGTAAAATTGAGTTTTTTTATGTATAATTCTACGGGTCCTGTAATGCAGACTTTTATCTTAAGGGCATTTCCAGTTCTTTCATAATAATCTTTCGCAAACGATTCTAATATAAAGAGTTCTGGAATAATACCTTTTTCAGAATCAATCAGAAATGGTTCTACTGCATAATCCTCAATAGGCTTTAAAAATTGGGTATATATATCCATATGTTGGGGATAATTGATTATCTCAACACCCGCATTTAATTTCAACTGAAACGATTGGAGAAATGGATGGATGAAAAAATTATAAATTCCCCTATTCTCAAAAATATCTGCGTTATTAACAATTCCCTTATACCCTGCCCAATAAAATTGGTTGAATTTATCAAGATCAATATAATCAGGTAATGGAAAACTACCTACATCGTCAAATTGGGGAAATTCAAATTCATCCATTAATCAAACACAAACACTAATATCGTTAATCATAAATAATCCCTAATAACAGATATATTTATGGAACAAGAGTTAATTAGTAAAAAAATAAAAAGAAAGAAAAAACAGCAAATTGCTGAATTAGCGCTAGCTGCAAAAGCTGCTAAGGAGAGAGGTGGTAAGCCATTTATATTTCACTTTCTTACAACTTTAAAATGTAATTGCGATTGTGAAACCTGTCTTTGGAAAAATAATACGAAAAAAGATGAACTAACACTTGAGGAAATCAAGCGTATATATTTGGAAGCAAAGGAAGCAGGATTTTTAGTAACTATTCTATGGGGTGGAGAACCTCTCATTAGAAAAGATATTACTGAAATTATTAAATTTGTTAAAAGGGAGTTAAAGTTTACAATTGTTGGAATTGTTACGAATGGTTGGTTCCTTCCAGCTAAAATCAAAGAAATTGGAAATGATATAGATTTTATTCTTATATCTCTGGACTCCCCTAGGCCAGAAGAACATGATCAGATTAGAGGGTTGCCTGGGTTATATGATAAAATAATGGATTCTGTTACTATTGTTAAAGAAAGCTATCCATTGATTTCACTACAATTTAGCTTTTCAATTAGTAAATATAATATAAATCGTGTTGAGGAAATGATAATTTTATCAGATAAAATTGGAATTCCCGTAGCTTTTAATGTAATAAATACTGTCCGCCATTATTCACATGGTGATAAGGATGAGAAAGGCATGCTTTCTGCTAATGAAAAAGATCTTAGTAACGCATTTGAAAGAATTTTAGACGCTAAGAAGAACGGTTCGAAAGTGCTAAATTCAGAAATGTATTTAAACCATTTTATTGGTGGTAAAAAGCAATACCAATGCCACACAAAAAAGGTTTTCATGTTTGTAAACTATAATGGAGACATTGAAAATTGTCTTCAGATTGATAAACCTATAGCTAATTTACGACAAACATCTGTTAGTGAAGTACTACAACTTCCTCAATTTATTAAATTTATTAAAGAGAGCGAGAAATGTTATAGCTGTAATTCTCCCACAATGATCGACACAAGTTATTTATGGGATGATATAAGATTGTTAACAAAATCAGGAGGTATATCGTTTGGTTAGATTTTTATTATCTTATCTAATAGTATTTCTCTATCAAAAGATCTATATCCTCCTCCACTAAATCAAATAGTATAAAAAGTAATATGTCTATTATCCTTCGGGGAGGTTTTTCATTTCGTATTTGAGAATAAGTATTGGGAGATATTTCCCTTAATTTATCTAATTTGGTTTCATCTACGGAAACAATATTGTGAATTATAGTTGAAGTGAAATATCGAATTAAATCAATTATTATTAATTGATATTTAGACCGAAATAGTTTAATATTAGGGATTGGTATTTCTTCTTCTAATTTAGTCTTGCTTCTCTTTATTATAATATTTTTTGCCCTAAATAAAAATTTCACAATTTTTGAATTGAGATAAGCAAGAAAAAATAAGTAATCTATATCATTCTTCCCTTCCCTTAACCATAAGAAATAAGTATCAGAGGTGGCATAATATGAATCTTTAGTATATCCAAACACATTTGATTTGGATATATAACTAAAAAATATTTTAGGTTCCTTATCATAGTAAGGTTCGAGATTAATTAATTTTCTTTTATGTCCAGTATCATACTGAGTAATAAAACTCCCTCTTCGTGGAAAATAGATATCTTTAATATTTTCTTTGGCATTCCTAAGTATATTTTCAAGTTCTCCTTTGTATTGGTTTAAATATGTTGTTAGATTAGGATATTTCTTCTCTATAAGTTCATTACGTATTGTTAAGTTTTGATTTTTAAATTCATTTTTATCAAGATAGATTAAATACCCAGAAAAATCATTTTTGTCATAATTGAAAGGCTGTATGACTCTACTTTTATATATTTTTTTTAATTTTTGTTTCTCTCCATCGTTTAGTTCTATGAAAGCATCGTCAATCTTGATAAACATGTCCGAATCGACAATTTTAAGGTTATTATTCTCTTTTAATATAAAAATATCATCTTTAATCAGAATTAATCCATTTCTAATGACAAAAAAATCAATTAAATCTGATATAATCCCATTAAACCTGCAGTGTTTCTCAATCTTTTCAACAACATTCTTTACTTCATGAGGATACTTTAAAATCCAGCCGTTATTTTTAGATAGGTCTTTATTTGTCATTGCTGATTGGTATTTTAACAAATGTGGGGAATTTTCCTTATTTAATATATCTGTAAAGATCTTTTCGGGTGGTTTTTCATTAAATTGGTTATTACCTAGTTTAACTTGAATTACATCAATTTTCTTATCGATTTTTTTTTGTTTTTCTTCCTCATTCTTTTTTTGAAGTACAAAAATACAATTATGTTGACCTTTAGCATCTTTAAAAACATTAATTTTTGATAAATCAATATAGTGTATCATAAAGCAATCGTTTGTAATGTGGGGTTTAAGATACTTTATCCCTGTCTTTTCTGATTTAGTTAGCCAGTAATTAGTTGTGATAAAAGATAATAATCCTCCTGGTTTTAATTTGTCTATTCCTAAATGAATGAAAAAATAAAATAAATCCATATTTCCAACAAAATATTTTTTACAAATCGAATAATTCTTTACAAGCTCTTGAAAAATTTGAGCGTTATAGTTTTGTCCTAAATAAGGTGGATTTCCTACGATGATATCGAATTTTTCATTAGCGTCTGATCCTAAGAAATTCTCAAATCTAAGCTTTACATTCGGATAACTTTTTAAAAGGGGAGTTTTTAAAGTTTGATCTAATTCATAGGCAGTAATATCAGTAAATCCTTCACTTAATAAATGCTTAAGGAAGATTCCCCTACCTGCACTAGGTTCGAGAATTTTAATCTTGTCAATGGTAGACTCATTATATGTGGAAAAATAATGTTGCTTAATGTTTTTAACCATAAACTCCGCTATATAATCAGGAGTAAAAATTTGACTTAATCGATTTTTATTCGAATCCATTATTTACTAAATTGTTGAAAGAAGCTAAATATTTGAAGTTTTTACTTAGAATTCATTTTCGTCTTAAAAGAAATGATAAAAAAAAGAGATTTTTTTTTAATGCTCGTGATGATGTTCGTGGCCCTGAGATTTAATATTTACTGGTTGCATGTTACCAATTGCCCAACCAGCTACCTCATTAAGAGAAGGATGAATTACCATCGATTTATAAACTGGCATAAAAGAACCTGCCTCAGGACAAGATCTACCTAACTTATTAGATCCCGTTCTTGCGGGAAAATCGGGAGAATCACAGGTATATCCTGCATTCATTAAATATACAAATGGTTGAACAAGTATCGCAGCGTGAGGTCCAACCACATGTGCGCCTAATAATTTGTAGGATTTATCGATGATTAGTTTAACAAATCCGTTATCTATATCATCGTTATTGTAGCCCATCGCAAACCCTTTCGCTACTGTAGAGTAATTCTTCACAGCAACGAATATTTCGTACCCCTTTTCGATAGCTTCTTCCTGGGTCATACCTACATGTCCAATTTGAGGGGATGTAAAAATGGCCCAAGGTACTACAGAATAATCTACTTCCTGTTTCTCGCTTTCAGGACCAAAAATGTTGTTTGCACAAAGATCTGCTTCATAGTTGGCTTTATGCCTAAATTGATAAAGACCATTAGCATCTCCAAAGCACCATATGTTCGGTTTTGTAGTTTCTAAGTGTTTGTTAGTTTTAATCCAACCTCTCTCATTAGTTTCAACTCCAGTCTTCTCGACTGCTAATAAATCAGCATTAGAACGGCGTCCTGCAGCAATTAAAATTTCTTCGGCCTGTAATTCAATTTCTTTTCCACTTTCAACACTTTGAACTGTAACTGTTTTAAAATTCTTTTTTGTACCTACTTGAATCGCTTTATGGTTTACTAACACAGTCATATGTTTCTTAAAATTACGCTCTAAGAACTCGCTTATTTCAGGTTCTTCAGACATAACTAAGCGCGGTAACATCTCTACGATGGTCACTTTTGTGCCAAACGCAGAAAAAATATGGGCAAATTCAGCTGCAATCACTCCACCCCCGATTATAATTAGACTTTCCCACGGTTTCTTAGGAAATTTTTCACCAAAGAAATTCTCATTTGTTATATACTCGATTTCGTTCAATCCTTGTATAGGCGGAATAAAAGAACGCGCACCAGAAGCTAATATAAATTTTTCTCCTTTAAAGTGACCGATGATCTTTGCAGATCCTACAGATTTAACCTGCATTTCAAAATCTCCAATAAATTCACCTACTCCTTTATAAAGTTTCAAGTTTGGTACGTGAGATAGTCCTTCTTCCATTTCTTTGCTTTCATCTATTTGACTCCACATTCGTTTAGCAATTAAGTCCCAATCAATGTCTTCTACTCTAAATTTGATTCCTACTTTTGTTGCATGTTCTGCTTCTCTTATTAAATCTGCGGGATGAACTAACACTTTTGAGGGAATACAACCACGAGTTAAACATGTAGCTCCAAGTTTCGTATCTTCAACTAGAGCACACTTTAACCCCATTTGAATTCCATAATTAAGAACATTTAATCCTGCTCCAGATCCTATAACAACTAAATCGTAAGTTTCCATAAGTTCAATTTTACCTTAATTATTTTTAAAGTTTTTACTAATTTTTTAAAGATCATACAAAAGCGAGACTAATTGAGATTCTTAGCTTTATTTGAAAATTTATTATTACTAATTTAAGAAAATATGATCTACTTTCTCATACTGATAAAACCGCCAGATTTCATCAACGCACAAGGTTTAAGATATTTTTTATCGCTTAATTCCGCAAAATCTATTAATAATTTTGACCATTTTTCATAATTTCTTTTTCCAGGACCAAAAGGTCCAGGCATACTAGTTCCAGTCAACATCACATCATCAATAATTTTATATCCCGAAACTATATTCTCTTCTAATAATTTACATCCTTCATTTAACATAATAGCTATTGTTATTTCAGGATTTAAAATCCCTGCTTTTTTATTTAAGCATATTTCTGGTCTCCCCGCCGTCCAATCGTAAAATCCTCGTCCTGTTTTTCTTCCTAAATTTCCTTCACTTACTAGATTTGTAAGAACTTTACCGGGGGCAAAATCAGAAGAAAAAATCTTCTGATAACTCTTCAAGGCATTATAAGTAGTATCTACACCAAGATAGTCAGTTAATTCACATGGTCCCATTGGAGTTAATTTTCTTGCTTCGGCATCGGCATCGATTTGCTCCCATGGAATGCCTTTCTCGAAAGCTAAATCGAAGATCCAGCTAAGATAAATAATTGGAGGAGTAAGTAATCTATTTGCAATAAATCCAGGGCTCTCTTTATCAATTCGAACGGAAAGCCGTTTTCCTTTAAGACAGGGTAGCCTTTTTCCAATTTCGACACCAATGTCTAATGCTTTATCAGATGTTTTTTCACCCTTCATTACTTCAACACAGCATTGAAGGACAACGGGGAGGAAAAAATGCATTCCAATAACATTTTCTGGCCTATTTGAATCTTCAGCGATGTCCGTTATTCTAAATGTCGAAGTATTTGAAGCAAAAATGCAATGAGAGGGTGAATTCTTCATAACCAAATTACATACTTGCTTTTTAATGTCTAATTTTTCAACGACAGCTTCAAATACGAAATCACTCTCTTTAACGGCAGATGATAAATCAATTGATTTTCTGCATCTTGACATAATATTAGAAATGGATATTCCTTCTTCTAGCTTACCTTTTATCTGAGCTTTTTTTAAACCCTCTTCAATTTTAGCTAAACCATTGTTAACGATATTTTCTTTAACATCAACTAATGTTACATTAAATCCCGCCATTAAAGCAACTTGGGCAATACCATAACCCATTACTCCTGCTCCTACAACAGTAATCTTTTTAACCTTACTAATATCCACCATTTTGGATGCAAACTCTTAAAATGTATTAGTCTATTGTTTAATTTTCTTAATTTTAAGATATTTTTTATGAATATAATCTTTGATATTAATCATTATTTTAAAAACATCAAAGCTGGCGATTGCTCGCTTTTGTATGATCTTTAAAAAATTAGTAAAATTAAAAATAAAAAAGTAAGAAGTTAAGATTTTATTTAGTTTCCGATAATATCTTTTAACTTAGGAAAAATTCGAGGGTAGTGAACCGCCATGCAATGAATTCCTGCAAGGAGGTTTTTTTTCCGCAATTCGGTTATGAAGGGTTTAAAGAAATCGTAATTATATTGATCGTATAATTCTTTCTGCTGCTTTTTATCAGTAACCTCGGTCTTTACGCTCTTCCACTTAGCTAAGATTTCCTTAGGGACGCTGACCCCTGGTACAAAGGTATCAAACCCTTTAGCCATTCCATATGACTTCATCGGAAAGATTCCAAGTAACACCGGCACTTTATACTTCTTAATTTCTGATAAAAACTCTATAGTTCGATCGAGGTCATAAACAACTTGAGTCTGTATAAATTCACAACCAGCTTCTGCTTTTCTACCTATTTTTAATATTTCTGCACCCATTGGTTCAGCGTTAGGATTTGCTGCCGCTCCTACATGTAATGTTGGAGGTGCTTCGATCTCATTCCCGTTAATAGAGCCCTTATCAACCATTTCCCTCACTAATTTTATAAGCGTTGCGGAGTCAAGATCAAAAACAGGCTTAGATTCAGGCATATCGCCTAAGGCAGTGTGATCGCCTGTAAGGGAAAGAACATTGCGTATCCCTAAAGCGTGCGCGCCCATTATCATTCCAGCAATTCCTAACTTGTTAACATCCCTCACAGTCATTTGCCAAACGCATTCTAAGCCAGCAGCTTTTTGAATTAAATGTGTAGCAGCCATGGAGTTTATTGTTACAATTCCTAAGGGACTATCTGTTACATTTGCGGCAATAACATATGGAGCCATTTCTTTAGCTTCGTGTATAGTATGAGAGAGATCTGTTGTCTTTTCAGGCTCAAGTTCACCTGTTAGTATAAATTCACCCTTCGCAAGGGCTTCCCCTAATTTTGAATATGTTTTTACTTCTGTCATTTTCACATCTACCTCCAAACTACCTCTCTTTGATGGCCAATCTTACTCCAATCTAAGGGGTCTCTTAATTTTGAGAATAAGTCTAAGCGGCCTAACTCTTTTAGACGATTATATATCAATATCCAACCACAGTCTTTCTCGTAGTCTCCCACTTCACATTTTCCATCGACCATTCCTCCACAAGGTCCATTCATAAGCGCTTTAGCGCAAGTTGTAATTGGACAAATTCCACCAGTTTCGTTTAACAAACAATTACCGCATCCTTGACAACGCATATAGAAACGCCCGATGCGTTCTGTCATTCCTATAAACTCCGTGTTATTAGCTGTGAAAACGGGTATTTCTGGATGAGTTTTTGAAAGAACTTCGATAATTGATTGTACCCCTAAACCGCAGGATAAAGTTAAAATAGCGTCGGATTTCTTAACATCATCATCAATCTTGCGCAAATCTTTTTTCATCTCACGGTTATCACAAACATCATCGCTCACTATTGCATTGGTAACATTAAAACCTCTTTCTTTTAGTTTTTCCGACCATTCCTCGGCTCCTTCAGTTCCCCCAGTTTGACAGAGAGCCGCGCAAACCCCACAGCTCACGACTAATACATTTTTAGCGTTAAAATTGTTAAGAGCTTCGAAAACTTCTTCTTCTGGTTTTTTTGTAGTGATTACGACCATAATATCCAACTTTTTTTTTTAATTTTTAATCGATTTTAAATTTAATTTACTTGTGTTAGGAAATTAATGAAATTATTAAAAATTTATTAGAATCGATCATCCTTTGATCAATTTACAAAATTGTGTTTTTATATTTTATAAAAAATTTTTATTGAAATGAAATAGAAAGAAATTAGATTTGTATTTGAATAATAAATTGGAGAAATAAAATCTAGTTAATATTAAATTTAAAAAAAAGAAATAAATGGTTATTGTATTAAAGTGGGTAGGATTTTTGCTAATGGAACGGCCAACCCACCAAGTAAGGAGCCAATAGATGTCAGTTTTTTCAGATAATCCTTCATGTTTTTGGTAACTTTTATAGTCCTTGTTTTCCCTTCTATAATAGTGCCATCAGATGACATTAAAAAAATTTGAATCGTCTGTTCTCCCGTCTTTCTTGGCTCTAAAGTTAACCATGTTGTATCTCCGTTTTCTAACATAGTTGATAATACACCTGCAATGTCAGTACCTTCAGAAGAAATTAGGGGAATGGGTTTATTCGGAATTAAAAAGCTTCCTCTTCCTTCAACTTTGATATCCAACTTCAATTTGTTAGGTTCGAAACCAGGGGCGACTACCTTTATAGCGTAATTCTTATCTTCAGGAGCATTATTGTAGAGGAAAACCATCACATTGAGTTCTGAATTCAAATACACAACTTCTTGTGCTGAAGAATCCATATATATTGGATCGTTTGAAAGACGTTCAATGTTATCAGCAAGTTCTAATTGAAGCCTATCAATGATGTTAAAAAAGCCAGGGTTGTATTTTTTAATGTAATTGAATAATTTATAGATATCAGAAGTAGAGAAATACCACGAACCTTCAATTAGCAACCCCCTTTTAATATCAAAAGTTGCAGAATCTACATTAATTACTTCTCTTAACTCACGGGTAAATTGTTCATCCGTTAAAACGCCTTGATATCGTAAGTAGTATAAGAATAATATTGATTCAATTCCAAAAGTTAACGGTAATTCATCTTCCTCGGCTTCTTTAACCTTTTGAATAAAGGTCGGCGTTAAAATTTTTTCTATCCCTGCTAAGTATTCGTCCCATTTGAGATATGTAACCGGATCCAAATGATCTGCAAAAACTTCTGCAAAAAAATTATCTAGAAAAATCTGATGAGTTGTAGGCTTATAGAAATCTTGAAGACCGTTTACATCGTGAATGTTAAGGTTTAAACTACGAACAATAATTGCTAAACCTAACCCAATTAGTGCAAATCCTGCTGCTGCGAATCCTAAGTTTAGATCTCCAATATATAACATTACCAAGAACAAAATAAGTGCTACAAAACATATAGCGGCAATAATCTTTAGCAAATTAACAACTCGTTTAACGCTAGAAAACAACATTTCAAAGCCATCGAGGCTGTCTATTGGTCTCCCTCTTTTTCTTTCAAATTTTAATCTTAATTTAAGAGAGGAATTTGTAGAATTTGCTCCTAGAAATAGCATTATTGAATTGAAGGCATATATTCCTAAGATTACGAAGAAAACAATTTTTAACGCGAAGTCCAATACTGAAATAAAAGCTAGAATGGTTACTATTAAGAGAAGAATAGGAAGTACGAATAATAGAATTTTACCAACTCCAGAGACATATTTGACCATTTTGCCTTGAAATCGTTCCTTTTTATTTATTTTTAATAAATCTTTTTTTAATTCTCTTTGCATTTTTTATTTCATCTGTTTAAATTCTGTAAAATTTAATGAAGATATAGTTAGAATAATAGAAATCGTGATTTAAAATATTAATGTAAATATCTCCTCAACTTCTAATTTAAAAACTAAATATTTAAACAAGACATCCTTTAATAAAATCATGTCGGAAATTGATAATTATGAAATAGTTCGGCAAAAATTAAGTCTCGGGTCTTTATACGCACCAAAACATAAGAAAATCTTTGAACTGATGAAAATCTTGTGGAATGAAGAGGAGATTGAAATTCTTTCCAAGTTTGAAGGCGCTGATAAATATACTTCGGTAAAAGCGTTAGAAAAATCAACTGGCATTCCCAGAGATAAATTATTGTCTATTTTGGATGGGTTATACGATAAAGGTACAATTGCCAAAGTAGAGAATGTATATGGATTAGTTCCGATTCTTCCGGGCATATTTGAAAGGTATTTTATTAGAAGGACCGATTCTAAGGAAAATTTAATAAAAGTAGCGGAGTTATATATTTGGTTTTTTAAGAGCTTTCTACCTCCCTTCTTAGTCGATACTAACTTAAAGTTTTTTAGACCGCGATTACCCATCGACGCTAAGGATAAATTAATTGAAATTGACGAATCTCTTGATGTCGAGTCTCAAATTCTTCCGTATGAATTAGTTTCTCAATTAATTGATAATTACGAGGTCTTCACTGTTATTCCTTGTCAATGCCGCTTAATAGCAGAGTATACCGGCGATCCTTGTAAAGTAGCACCAGCAGAGATGGGTTGCTTTTTAGCAGGAGAAGGAGCTCGATCATCCATCGAACGAGGAGCACCTAAGCTTAATAAGGAAGAAGCAGTTGAATATCTTAAAAAAACAGAAAAAGCAGGATTAATTCATAGTTGTGTAGCCGACAGCAGCATTGAATCCACTTTATTCATATGTAATTGTTGTTCGTGTCATTGTGGATCTCTCGCAGCCGCAAAAGAACATAAATACTATGCTACTTTAGCATCCAACTATACACCTAAAATAAACGATGATCTTTGTACAAAATGCGAAGTTTGTCTAAATAAATGCCCAATGGGTGTTATTTATCATAAACTTCCTAACAAACCAGATTCTTCTGATGAACACATGTTTATAAATGAAGATTATTGCTTGGGGTGTGGCGTTTGTGCAGCCAATTGCCCTAATAACGCAATTAAATTAGTTAAAGTTCGAGACAATATTCCCCAAGAAAAATTTAAATTTGGAACGAAAACATTTAGTGAGTTGGTTTAATTTAATTCAATAATTTATAAGAAATATATAGATTTTTACTTACATTTTTTGATGGAATAATGCTTTATTTCTTACATTTTTTCATGAATGGTGAGAAAAAAGTCAAAAAAAATATGTTTTTCGTCATTTTTCGATCGTTTTTTTTGTATGTTATACATTTTAGGGGGATTATTTTCCCAAATAATGACAAATTCCTTTTTCAATCAAAATGTAATCAGAAATAGTCAGATTTTTAAAATTTCGCCCAATCTCGTAAAAAGGGTAAAGGAAAATTTCCCAATGCATTTAAATACTTAACTTGTCTAGCAATAATTAGAAATAAAAACATAATAAAAAATAGAAAATAGTGTGATTAAAAAATGGAAATTTTAAAACTTCAAGAAAAAGTATTAAGCCTTTCTGATGATCAAATAAATAGCATATATTCTCTCGCTAGTAGAGTATCCCAAGAGAGCATTGATGAGTTAGCTCCAGTCTTATTAGATATTTGCTTAGAGGCCGAATCAGGTGTTTTAAAAAACGAATTAGGTCGAGTGATCTTTCATTTACAGAAAACGGAAAGATTGAATACTCGAATTGGTTTTGAAAAACTAATGCATGGAGCCTTAAGAGTGGATGTTAAAGAAGTTTTTAATCTTCTCGAGTCTGGTGCTTCAGATGCAAGAGCATTAGTTGAAAGAATTAAATCTATTTTATAAAGAAAAAGTTTTTTTTAACTTCTTATTTTATTTTATTAATGGTAAACAGAGATACTCAAGCTGATTTAGATAAAGCATGGGAGCACTACGAAAAGATTCGTGATTCTCTCAACGGATTATACGACATTTTGACCATGAACTTAGACGAAGAGAACATATTTTACCAATGCGCGGTTGATAATCTCGAGAATTTAAAAGATACAATAATTGATCTTCTTAAAAAGGATTATAATCCCACAGAAATTAATATCAAACTGCGTGAGTTAGAATTCGACATGAAGAAGACTTTATTCTTTGAGAAAAAGGAGAAACAAAAATAAATTATTATTCGAACCAAATCTGCTTGTATAAATTCTGTATTATTTATTCTTAAATTTTACTAGCTTAACATTTCATCTATCACTTTCATTTATAACGGGGATCGAGTAAATTTATATTAGAGTTTTATTATTCTTTTTATGAAAATTAAAAAAGAAGAGGGATTATGATATGTTAACTATTTTTGGTTGGATAGATGGGATTACTGCTTCTGGAGTTGTCATTTTTGGGTTTATTTTTGGGTTTTTCTTCGTATATAAGGCGCGAAAGTCCGGTGCTAAGATTTTAACAATTTTAGGAGTAGTAAATATTTTAGCAGGGCTTATGTACTTAGGGGTTTTTACAGATTTTTTAGTGGTTCTGGCAACAGAAACTAATTTGGATAATTCTTATGGTTTAGTTGGGATCTTAAGTTACGTTTGGTTCGCTCCAGTAATTATACTTGCTCTCTATATCGGTGCTGAACTCTTAATACCCAAGAGAAAGTGGTATCTCATGACTATAATCGTTGTCGTATGTATATTATTTGAAATTCTTTTCTTTTTAGACCCAATGGGCACATTTAATTTTGTCCCTCCACCAGTTCTAGGAGATTCATTAATTGATTACAATGTAAATATGTTTACACCTGCGGGAATTATAATGGCAATATTATTACTCATGGTCTTAGTTATTCTTGGGTTTGGTTTTTTAATAAAAAGCCTTCAATCTTCAGGTGTATTAAGAAAAAAATTCTTTTTCTTATCGATAGGTTCTATAAGTTTTTGTATATTTGGAATATTAGAGGGTTTAACAGCTCCAGGAGTGATGGTGATTTTTGTTAGAATCGGCTATCTATTTAGTTTTTGGCTGATGTATTACGGTTTAAAAGATTAGAATTATCTTACAAATCTTTTTTTTCATTTTATTC
>DATKTW010000047.1:0-12056 GCA_035530895.1 Candidatus Nanopelagicaceae bacterium | reverse complement strand
TGGTTCGATTTTTACTCAATCGGTCACTTCTGTTTTGGAATAGCCGTTTTTCTTATTTTTAGCTTATTTTATACTGTCCCTAAACATAAAGGACATACACCCATTTTTTCGTTATTATTTGTTTTCATCGTAACAGTGATTATTTTGATTCTGTGGGAGGTTCTTGAGTTTTTCGTGTTCCTCGATCTTGGATGGAAATTTGAAGGACGGCCCGATAGCTGGCAAAATATTACGACAGATCTTTTAATAGGTGCTTTTGGTGGAATAGTATCATGGATTTTTTGCCACGAAGTCTTTGTAAAGGATAAAAACATATGGGCATATTACATTTTCGGCATTATAGGATTAATATTATGGCTTGTTGTGTTTATGATACTACGCGCTCTTACAATAACATAGAAGACCTAAACCTATTTTTTATATTTTATTTCTTTTTTTACTAAAGATGTTATAAATTGAACTAGAGGTGAATTTTGTTAATATTAAAGATTTTATTGAATTTAGAAGGGGAACAATTCCTTTAATTTTCTCAGTTCCTCACGGTGGTACTTTCAAATTTGAAAACATTCCTGATAGGACTAACGGTATTCATGGAGTAGACAAAGATACTGTGAGGTTAGCATTTGATTTAATAGAAAAAATTAACAAACTTTTCCAACTAAACTCCAAAGATATTGGGACACCCTCTTACATAATATCTAAAATTAAAAGGGAGTATATAGATTTTAATAGAAAAGAATCAGAAGCGTTTCATGTAAAATCTAGTTTGGCCAGAGAAATATACCAATCTTATCATAATAAGATTCATGAGTTAATTTCTTACAATTTAAATAGATTTAAACGATCGTTACTGATTGATATTCACGGTTTTGAAAAAGATAAGAGACCTAAAGGATTTCGCGATGTAGAATTGGTTTTAGGCACCAATAATTTGGAATCTATGTTTAAAGATAAAATACCAAAGAAAGATTGGGGTAAAAATTTCCGTGGAAAGATTGTAAAGAAATTCAATGATGTAAACATCCCAATCGCTCCAGGTCATCACAACAGGAAAGAATATGTTTTAATAGGAGGATATATTATACAAAAGTATGGGGCAAGTCGAATTAAAGAGAGCCAAGCTATACAGATAGAATTTTCAGATACAATCCGTCTTTATGATGAAGAATTAAGAGAAAAAACATTAAATTTCTTAGCGCAACTATTTTTTGAAGAATTTAATTTAGAGAGATGAAAGGATTTCTCCTTGGAATCGTTTTTAAATAACAATTATATGATGAATTATAAATAATAGAACTCTTTCTAGGGTATATAAAAATTAACCATATCAGTTTAACTTATTTTTATGAACGATGATAAGATTGACATTAGCGATTTAGAATCGTTTATCAGCGGTTTACAAACTTCTCTAGATATGCTTGATGGAGCTGATCCATCTCAATCAAAAGGTTTTCAGTCTCAGTTAGCAAAAACTATCTCTGCTTTAAGGATAAAAAGAACTGAAAAATTTGAACCATTACCTAAAATTTTGGGTAATGTAACTAAAGAGGATATAAAGAAATACTTATTAAAAGAATTAGAACAATTAATGGATTATTTAGATAATCAAAATTATCCTAAGGGTAAATTTGATTTAGTGAAAAAAATCGTTCATTTAAGAGCTGAAATTAATAGAATTTAATATCTTTTAATTTCTTATCCTCATTTAAGTATTTTAAAGGTGGTTCAAATTTTAATTGATGTCCATTGTCATATTAATCTATACTTAACAATTGATAAAGTTATTAAGAATGCACGCGATGTTGGGGTTGAGAAAATAATTGCTGTAGCAATGAGTTCCCTAAGCCAAGAGAGAGTTTTAGAAATAGCCCGTCAATATAATGAGGTTTTTGCCTCACTAGGAATCCATCCAGAAGAAGTAAAAATGAACGAAAAAATAGAACAACAACTAGATTCAATAATTAAATTAATTAAAAATAATAAGCAAGATATATGTGCTATTGGAGAAATTGGTCTAGATCACTTCTTCGTTAAAGATAAAGAGCTATATCCTCTTCAAAAGACGATTTTTAATAAAATGTTATTGCTCGCTCAAGATTTGGAACTTCCAGTTAATCTCCACACAAAAGGAGCTGAAAAGATAGTTTTTGATACCTTACCCTCTTATAAAATCCCCAATATCAACATTCATTGGTATTCAGGACCAGAAAAATTTATAAAACTTGGCATGGATAGAGGATATTACTTCTCAATTACACCAGCAATTAATTATTCACCAGCTGTAAAGAATGTTGTTTTAAACGTTGATAGGGAACACCTTCTTTTGGAAAGCGATGGTCCAGTGAAATACTCTGGAAAAGTAAGTGTTCCGGCAATGGTTAAAAATGTTTTGAATTCTATTTCCAAGTTAAAAGAAATTAATTCAGATGAATTAGAAAATCAAATTGAAGTAAATACAAGAAAGATCTTCCCTAAAATTTTTTAAATTTTACCCTTTTAAAAGCGTTCTAATTGAAATAAATAAGGATTAATTTTTTATAACAAAGAATCATTATTCTGATCTATATAAATAAATTAAAGAAGTGAAATGGATGAGTAAAAAAGGTGCTAGAATAAAAATCGACGAATATAAAGGACCTTTAGGTTCAATTAAAGGCTTTGAATTAACTACTGGGAAGATAAGCTGGGGAGACGAAACAGAATGGGAACCAATGGGGCCAACCCCAAAACCTCATATTCCCACATTGCGAGACTGGTTCTTTAAACTCATGAAAAGATATCCCCCATACTACATGCCTATTTGTGACATGTGTTGTCTTTGTACGTACGGGAAGTGTAATCTTTCGAAAGGTAGAACAGGTGCTTGCGGAATTAACATGGAAACTCAGCAAGCAAGGATAGTAGAAATTGCTTGTTGTATAGGTGCTTCATGTCATTCTGCGCACGGAGATCATTTACTTCACTGGCTCAAAGAGAAATTTGGTAATATTCCAATAAATTTTGGTAATAATATTGCTGTAGAAATGCCACATACCCGACTTGTTGTAGGAATGAAGCCTGAAACCCTTGAAGATTTAGAAACGGCAATGGAATGGGTGCACTTTACAATTACACATTTGCTTGCTGCTGGACATACAGGACAAGAATCGAACTATTTAGATTACGAGGCCAAAAGTTTTCTTGCGGGATTAGCAGATTCAGTTGGCATGGAAATTTCTGACGCAGTTCAAATTGCTGCGTATGGATTCCCCGCGGGAGAAGCAGATGTACCTATAGTAGAATTAGGCATGGGAACTATGGATATCGAAAATAAAGCAACGATATTAATGATAGGGCATAATGTTGCTCCTGGAATTGAATTAGTAGATTATATCAGAGAGAAGGGAATTGATGAAAAAGTTGATGTTGGAGCAATTTGTTGTACTGCTCACGATTTAACAAGGTATTACGATGGAGCTAAAGTCATTGGGTCAATGTCTAGACAAATGCACTTTATCCGGACAGGTTTGGCAGATGTGATCATGGTTGATGAACAATGTGTTAATCTTCGAAGTTTTGAGCAAGCTCAACTTGTAGGGGCGCCATTTATTGCTACTAATGAAAAGAATATGGGGGGCTTACCTAATAGAACAGACGATCCTGCAGAAGAAATAATAGACGATTTAGTTAGTGGTAAATTACCTGGAGTCCTTATCTTAGATCCGGTTAAAGCCGGTATGGTTGCTAGCGAAACTGCAATTAAAATCCACCCAATTAGAAAAGCTCGAAGCGCTGTTCCCGACGAGGAAGGTTGTATCGAAATGGCTTACAATTGTAATGGATGCGGTAATTGTCAACGCAACTGCCCTAACGATTTACCCCTTGTTGAAGGAGTACGATTAGCGAAAGATGGTGATTTTTCAGTATTAGAGAGTGTTTTTGATGATTGTTTAGATTGTGGCCGCTGTGAAGCCGATTGTATGAAAAATGTATCTCCACTAACGCTTATTATGCATGCGGGAAGAGATAAAATTAGAAATGAGAAGTTTAACGTTCGAGTAGGACGAGGACCAATACAAGATACAGAGATTCGAAATGTTGGAGCTCCGATCGTACTAGGAGAAATACCTGGGATCGTTGCGATTATTGGATGTGCGAGTTATGGGAAGGATATTCAAGAACTATACACTCTTGCTGAAGAATTCTGCGTAAGAAATTACATTGTAGTAGTTTCAGGTTGTGCGGCTATGGATATCGGCTTAGTAAAAGATGAGGATGGAAAGACTCTCTATGATCGCTTTCCTGGAGACTTTGATAGAGGTGGTCTGGTTAATGTTGGTTCTTGTGTGTCAAATCCACATATTACTGGTGCTGCTATAAAAGTAGCAAATATTTTTGCAAGACGACCATTACGAGGTAACTTCGAAGAAATAGCTGATTATATATTGCATAGAGTTGGAGCCGTAGGTGTAGCGTGGGGGGCAATGTCACAAAAAGCAGCCAGTATAGCTAGTATGGCAAATGGATTGGGCGTTCCCGCCGTGGTGGGGCCACATGCTGCAGAATATAGACGAGCATATATTGGTCGATCTGATGACGAAGATTCATGGAAAGTATATAATGCACGAGATGGAACCGCTGATCACATAGTTGGACCAGGACCAGAACATTTATTAGTGCCTGCTGAATCTATAGAACAAGCAATTTGTTTAGTAGCTAAAATGTGTTTAAGACCTGCAGATAATTCAAAAGGTAGGATGATTAAATTATCTCATTGGATGGACTTAGAGCGGAAATATAAGGGAGTAGACTTTCCAAACGATTTAGAAAAATTCATTCGAGTAGAAGCGGATATCCCTATTAACATGAAAGACGGAATTGTACAATTTTTAGAAGAAAAAGGTTGGAAACCAAAAGAAATTATCGATCCCACTTTATTGAAAAGAATGTGTCATGCATAAAGAATTTTTTTTATTTTTTTATTTTTATTTAAAACCCGTTTTAATTTTATTTTTGTTCCAATAACTCAATTATATCCTCAGGAAATTCTTCTTAGTTACTGAACTTTTTTTTGCAACTATACAAATCAAATCATAGAAATGATATATATGGACAAATCAACGCTTTTGAGAACGGTAAAGGTGGATATATTTTTCTTGGTGCTGATGAAAAAAAAAAGGGAATAAGTAAGATAGTTGGATTAAATAGCTATCTTTCTAAAAAATCCATAACATTAGATAAGCTTAAACGAGATATTCAGTTATAATGTTGGAATTACTTAGAGAAAGATCCTCGCATTGAAGCAAATGAATATCAAGGAAAAATTTTGCTAAGAATAAAAATTCTTTCAAAAACATTCTTGACTTCTTTAGAGGAGTAGAATCTACATCTTCTTTATATGATTCTGGAAGTGAAGTTAAATTATTATAGCTTAAATCTAGTATGCTTAGTTTTGATAATTCAGACAATATCTCTGGAAATGATGATATCAAAATTTTTTTAGATTTAATGAGTTAAGTTCATTTAAAGCTCGTATTGAATCAGGATGTAATTAATTACTTTAATGATGACTTGGATCAAAGAATATTAAGAAAGGGATGATAAATATTTCTCTTATTATTCAATTAAATACTTCCAGATTTAAAATTCAATAATTTAAAAGAGAGAAGATAGTTTTATGGATGATCTTTACTGCATAAATTAGTTATTTAGATAAGATTTTTTCATATACATTGATATAATCGTCAACCATCCTATCGACAGAAAATTTTTCTTCAACCCATTTACGGCAATTTAACCTATTAATGTCTTTAATGTAGTCCAAAACATTGACAGCTTCTTCAATTGACTTTACTAAAAATCCTGTTTTTGTATTATGTATGACTTCGGCCATACTTCCCCTTTTAAATGCTATTACTGGAGTACCACAAGCCATTGCTTCTACAACAGACAATCCAAACGGTTCGTTAAAATTAATCGGATGAAGTAATGCATAAGCTTCCCCTAATAATTTATTCCTTTGTTCAGGACTAACACTTCCTATATAATCGATTTTATTACTATTTAAATGGGGTTTAATTTCTTGTTCATAATATTTTTCATCTTGTATAATTCCTGCCATTTTTAATCTCATTCCGGATTTGAGTGATATTTCAATTGCCTCTCTAGCTCCTTTATCGTTATGAATCCTTCCAAAAAATAATAGATATTTACCGATTTTTTCCCTAAATGTGAACTGATTAAGATCGATTCCATGATGAACGGTAGCAATATATTCAAGTTCATGACTACGATCTGCCTCACTAATAGATGCATAATAACAATTTTTATTATACTTTTTATATACAGGTAAGATTTTTGGGGAAGAAAATCCATGAATTGTTGTTAATACCGGAGTTTTTGTCATCTTCGAGTAAGTTAAGGGAAGATAATCAAAGTTATTGTGAATAATATCAAACTCATCACCTCTTTCAAATACTTCTGAGATATGTAAACATTCCCATACTTTTGGTATCAATTCTTTATCTTCTTCATACCCTTGAGGGCACACTCCAACTAGACGAGCTTTAGTTTCCGAGTCTTTAGTCGCAAAAAGTGTTACTTCAATCCCTCTTTCAACAAGCCCTTCAGTCAATAATGAGACAACAGATTCCCAAGGACCATAATGATGTGGAGGTGTACGCCACGCAATGGGGGAAAGCATTGCTATGTGCATTTTTTACCCCCTCCCAGAGAATTATGATCCTTAATCGAATTTTCAATTATAAATTTCTCATTTTTAAAATTGATATATCATTCATCCTCCTTTGTTATTATATCAATTTCAAGTAGGGTGTTTAAGTGATACATATTTAACAGCGAGAGTAACCAAGCTAAGGTGGATTCTGCTCCTTGATTTCTACCTTTTCCTGTGGCTGATAACCCATCACTGCATCCTCCAGTTTTATAATCATAAATAGCAAGGTTCAAATCATTACGTCCTAAGAACCATTCTAAACAGCGACGTGCTTCAATAATCCATTTATTATCTTGAGTGACTTTAAAAGCTTCAATACATGCTTCAAGGATGCTCTGGGCTTCAAGGGGTTGTTGATCAAATCGTGCAATCTCACCACCTTTAGGATACCATCCATTATTGCCAATAGGAGTGAGGTGTCCTTTTTCATTTGTTTGAATTTTTAATAACCATTCTAATGACTGCAATCCAGCTTCAACCATATCTCTTCGCTGTAACCATTGTCCAGACATTAATAAAGCTTGTGGAATTTTCCCATTATCATAAGTAACAATATTTTCAATCCAAGGCCAATCATCTTGAGCGTTTTGACAATACATCTCAAATAATTTATTTGCTATCTCCTCTCTATGTCGTTTCATTTTGCGATCACCACTAAATCTTGATAAATAGGCATGAATTCCTATTAAACCAAAAGCTAAGGCACGAGGAGAAGTAAACGTGGATAAAGTTTCTACCGCTTTTTCAAATATTTTCAATGGTATATTTTCATATTCTTTAATATTTGATATCCCAATAGTGAAACCTAAACTCCAGATTGCACGCCCATTACTATCTTCAGATCCCATCTCTTCCATCCATTTCCGATCATAACTCATAGAATTTCGAAATCTGTTATTGGTTTCATTGAAAGCGTGTAAAATAAAACTCAAATATCGATATCCATAATTATTTATAAATTTGTCCTCGGATGATAGATTTTGTGCAAGTAAAACAGTAATTATTGCCCTCGCGTTATCATCAGTGCAATATCCATGATTTCGATTTGGTATTATATAGTTAGCATGTTGCAGAATACCTACATCATCGGTCAGACGATATAAGTGATCAAATTTTGGATCAGGCATCTCAAATGGAGTAGATCTCAGAGATTTTCTCTGTGATGAAGATTTTGGATGGTATGATCTCTTTTGTACGAGATCATCAAATATTTCTAAGTAATTTCTAGCAACTTCCTTCCAAATCATTTGTCTGGAGAATACATATGCTTGTTTACGCATGTTATGTCCTTCTACTTCATTATCTAATAAGTAAATAATTTTTTTTGCTATAGAATTGGAATCATTGAATGGAACGATAAATCCCCTTCCATCAGCTAAAATCTCCTCAGCATACCAATAAGGCGTCGATATTATGGCTTTACCAGCACCAAGAGCATAAGCTAAAGTTCCAGAGGTAATTTGTTCCTTATTTAAATAGGGTGTAATATATATATCGGCAACTCCTAAAAATTCACACAATTCATCTATATCAACAAACCTATTATGAAATATGAGATGGTCTTCGATATCAAGCTCTCTAGCTCTTCTTTGAAGAGAATGACGATAAGCTTCACCATATTCTTTTTTTATATTTGGATGAGTCTCACCTAATATAATATAAACAACATTAGGATGTTCTCGAATGATAGTAGGTAAAGCATCGATCATTACTTCTATTCCTTTGCCGGGATTAATAAGACCAAATGATAAAATCACTTTTTTCCCTTCTACTCCAAACTGATCCTTGAAAAAATTAGGATCTATGAATGGTAAATCAGGAATCCCGTGATGGATTAAAGAGATTTTTTCTTGGGGAACTTTATAAATATCTTTTAGAAATAATACTGCTTTTTGGCTCATGACAACTATTTTATCAGATATTTCGGAAATGGAATTTATTATTTTTTTTTGTGTTGCGTTCGGATTTGGTAAAATACTATGTAAAGTAGTAATAACAGGCATTCTTAGATTTCGAATTAAACTTAAAATAAGATTGCCATGATCTCCTCCATATATTCCGTATTCGTGCTGAATTGAAACAACATCAACCTTATTTACATTAAGAAATTCTGCAGCTAATTGATAATCTGCTATAGAATTTACATTCAATTCAAAACGAACTTGTTTTGGATAAGGATAACCTTGAGGTATATCATTTATTGCGATTGCCCAACAATCGATTTGATCTCCTTCTTTAGAAACTGCTTGTAATAAATCATTTGTAAATGTGGCAATACCACATTTCCTTGGCAGATAATTGCCGATGAACGCAATAGTCTTCAGATTTGGATATCTTCTCATATTTTAAAAGAAACTCTCAATATTTTTTTTTATTTCGACAAGATAGAAATTTAAGATTACAATCAAAAATAAATTCTTGGGTTATTATTATTATTATAAGGATGATTTTATGACTTAGGAGGTCCTTCTCGAGGTCTAAGTAAGAAACTAAATACTAATTACTTAATATCTCCGGTCCATATTTTTAATTTACCATTTTCCCGTCTAAAAATAACCTTTTCTTCCCTCGCTAACCAGCCTATTGCCATTAGTAATAAATCTAGTCTATCTGCATACTTTTTCTTTAGCAGCTCTAAATTAATTTCTTTCTTAGAAGCTTTTTTAAAGATTTCTCCAGCAAGGAATCCTATATCCACATCGAAATTGGATTGGGATTTTATTAATTCTTTTAATAACGCAGTAAGATTAAGTGATACTACAGCTATCCGCTTATCGGCTGCTCCATAATAGATATACAATCTATTCTTGAAAATAGCAGTGCCTGTAGGAAAAACAACATTCCAAACATCGCCCATTTTCTCGTAATCCTCCTTTGGAGAAAAAAGTGGTTTCTTCAACCGACCAATAACTCTAAAGGGAGGTTCTTTTTCAAGTAAGGCCGCAGAGGCGTGATAGATTTGACCTGCATTAGCATCCTCAACTGCGTGATAGATTAAGAGCCAACCTAATGGTGTATTGATTAGAGGTGCTCCACCACCTATATGGTGAGACTCGTAACTAAACTCTGGCTCCATCAAGACATGTTGGTCTAATTTTTTTAAATATTCTTCCCAATACTTTAGATTCTTTAATTGATTAAAGTCCTTGAAATCAATTAATTGAATATCTGGTAAGATCCTATGCATAAAAACAAAGTTGTTGTTATATTTTTCAGGGAATAAATAACAATCTTTTTCCCATAAAAGAACGTCTGGAGCGGCAATATCTTTAATATATGATACGAAGTGAAAATATTTCTGTTTCAAATGTGATTGCTTGAATAAATTTTTTGCATCTTCATAACTTATTGAAGGAGTAACTAACCCGTGTTTCTCCCAATTAATCAAATTTTTACTTGTTGCAAATGCAACTCTTGCATTTTTTCCATCATATGCTGTATAAAAAAGATAAAAAATCCCATCTAGTGAAACAATCCTAGGATCTTCTACACCGTGGATTTCATAATCATATTCGGGAAAAATAATAGGTTCTTCTTTTTTTTCAATAATATTTAAAGGACCCTCTAATTTAATATATCCAATACTTGAATAATTCCCTTTTCTTACTGCACGGTAGAACATATGAAGGGTATTATCTTCTTGGTATATCGTAGGATTTAAAACTGCTTGATTTTCAAATTCTAAATCAGTCGCTTCAAGTAAAACCCCCTCTCTTTTAATCACTACCATAAGTAATTGATATATTTAAAGTTATTAAGTTTTATTAGTTTTTGTATGCCAGCTATATTTTCGACCAAAAAAATATAGACGGAAAAGACATATAAACCAGCGGATCTCCCCTCTTGGGTAAGGGATACACTTGAGAATGACCTAGCCTTAAGATACGATAATTTAAAAAACATTGTAGATTAATATAATAGTGATTTAAGATTAAAACATAGGATAATGCCTGTATATAAAAAATTAGAAGGAGAATTAAAGAAAGAATTGAACAATTTAGTGGTGGAGAGCGTAATATATTTTATGTATGTTTATTATTTTCCTTAAATTTCTTAAATCCATCCTCCTTTTCTATTTACGATGAAGTAACATTATTCCTTGATAAGCGTTATACTATGCTAATTATAGATTTACTAAAAGGGTTGGCTTCTTTTAGCAATCAATATTGTCTAATAACGTCCTATTTTTCATTCAAAGCCTCGGAGTTCTCAGGATTTAATGTAATATGTTTATTTTGATTTTGAATTCATTGAATTAAAAACACATTCTATTAAAGTTTTAGATAAATTAATTAAGTATAATGAGGATAATGCGATTTTTTCGGAGATGTTTAAAAAAAATGCATTAGAAATGAACTCATTTAAGACTTTTGTTGACATCATTTCAGAAAATGAATTAATTAAGCTTGAAAAATCTGAAATTAGTAAGAAATTACAATTAAAACTAGGGGTAACATGGAAAGAATCAACTTCTGATTATTATATTAAACTTTTGTTTAACTGGGCACGTAATACTAATCTAAGTCCAGAGATTTATTATAGAAAAAGGGATTCAATAAGAAATAGAGATAAATATATGAATCTTCTCGATTTTATTAAAGATAATAAATAATTTTTTGAAAATTAATAAACTTTTCATTTTGAATCGAGATTTGAACTTAATTTCGTGAAAAATGGAATTAAATGAGAGATTCTAGTAAATAAAATATATAATTCAATTAAAATAAAATTAAACTCTTTTCTTTTGGAGAGTTGCAAAAAAAAGTTCAAAGTTGCAACTTAAAATTCATACAAAAGGAGCGGAGAAGGAGATTTTTAAGCTGCTCCCATCATATAATATCTCTAATGTGAATATACATTGGTATTCAGAACCAGAACAATTTTTGAAAGAAGGAATTGAAAGAGGATATTATTTTTCGATAACACCCGCTATAAAATATTCTCCCCCAGTTAGAAAAACTGTTAAAATGGTTGATATAGATCACATATTATTGGAAAGTGATGGTCCAGTTAAATATTCGGGACAGATTGGAACACCCATGATGATAAAAGATGTATTAAAAATCATTAGTGATATAAAAAAGGTTAATTTAATAGAAATGGAGAATCGAATAGAAAGGAATACAAGAGAAATATTTCCTAAACTTTTCAATTAAATACTTCCAGATTTAAAATTCAATAATTTAAAAGAGAGAAGATAGTTTTATGGATGATCTTTACTGCATAAATTAGTTATTTAGATAAGATTTTTTTATATACTTTGATATAATCGTCAACCATCCTATCAACAGAAAATTTTTCTTCAACCCATTTACGGCAATGTAACCTATTAATGTCTTTA
>DATKTW010000046.1:0-2390 GCA_035530895.1 Candidatus Nanopelagicaceae bacterium | reverse complement strand
ATTCTGGCTTTTTTTTACATTTCAAGTCGTAACAACAAGTTATTTCATGCAATTTTACCCTACCTCTTCTTCTATAATCGTTATTTCATAACTTAAAGGATCAAATAAATAATAATTGCCATCGTAATAGTATCCAAGCATTAATAGAGCAGGAATTTCCATTGGACAATATTCATTAGAGCATTTATATTTTGATTTAATTTTATGGATTCTAGACTCTATACAAATTCTTTCACATAATTGCCAATGGATAAAATATTCTACAAATTCATAGAAATTAGGATGATTTTCTAATGTAAATATTGGACACATAGAAATTGTATGCCCCTCTTTACGGGAATAAACGTGATATCCATTCTTATTATCAAAATCCATATCAATATCGTAAATTACTTGGTCATTCAACTTTCAATCAACTCCTTTTTTAAAGAGTACAATTCGACAATTACAAGACGGGCATACATAGAAAATCCCATCTCTAGGACAATCTAGCGCAATCCCACTTTCAACCATATCAACATCGCATTTAGTACACCAGATTCTTAGTTTTTCCTCAGTATCTTTGATTTCATTTAATTGAGTAAAAGAACCTTCATCTCCAATTAGGTTTAGAATTGGGATTCTTCCTGGAGATATCATATCGCAATTTATGAAATTTTGTTTTGATCTTTCATCTTGGCAGCTATAATTTTCTTGTTTTATTTCTTCTCTTACTTTCATTAAGAGTTTTCCTAGGGTATTTTTTCCTTTTCCTAATTTCCCTATTCCCCAGAAAGAATCTGTTTTAGAGTTTTCAATTAAAAGGGAATTCCCTGTATCAAGTAATAACTCTTTTAATGCGTAAATAGAAAATTTCGCTTTTAACACATTATACATTCTATTAACTTTGATTTTACTCCAATTATTCACAATATCCCATACAAATAAACTATGAGCAAGAATGGATAATAAATGTGGTTTTGGAGCTTCCATAGCCCACTTTTTTGTATTTTTCTCTCTAAATTTCCCATATTGATAAGCATGTTCAGAACTAGGAAACCAAAGCCCTTCGAATATTAAACGCACTTTATAGAGATTGGATAAAAACCCATATTCCCCCGTTGCTCTATAAAATTTAATAATCTTTTTATCTTCGATATTTTTCGTTAATGTTTCAATCAATTTATTCACACTTCGATTAATTTAATTTCTTTCAAATTACAGAGCGTAAATCCTAATTTTCCGTTTTTCTTGCGATAACAGTAAACTTTAGCTTGAAATCTAATTTGATCGTAAAGGAGAAAATTACGATATAAATCGTTGCTTTTAACCCACATATGATCTATTTTAAAATGATTTATTTGTAAATGGTTTAAACATACTGAGATATTGTATTTATTCCACACATTAGTAAAACTCCTGATTTCAGCTACACAATTCACGTTTACTCCTTCTAATTTTCTTAAACGTTTCATAACTCTTTTGTCTCCATTCTTATGCTTCCATATAGGGTTTTTAGCTATTTTTAACGTTATAGTCACTTCTCTATTTTTTCAATTCTTTTATATATCCAAAAGGTCCCATCAATCCAATTTGCATAGAGCAAAACTTCGTGCGGTTCGTCAGGAGTAAAGTAAATTTTCTCGTCTGCATCTCCAAAAAATACTTTAAATCCTATTGATTTTAATTCTTCTTCAATATCATCACGATGATTGAACCTATCAAAAATTTCTATAATGAGTTTTGTTTTTTTATCTGGTATTTTCGATTACACCTCTTCAATTTTTTCTTTAATTAATTCTAAATAATTAGGATAAAGCGTAGCAAATCTCCATAACACTAAATCAACTAAACCAATTGGATCGTCAGTTAAAACAGAGAGTTTTTTACAAAATTCCTGAACATTAATATGATTAAACAGGCTAGAAATTCTTACTAAATGCCGATCTGGTTTTGCGTAATGTAAACCTAAATTTCTGGCCAAGGGATATTTTGTAATATCTCCGATATGAGGGAGCGATTTAAGGAACATTAACTTATTTTTAGATTTCGTAAAATGAATAAAATAGAGATTTAACCTTGAATATACTTTTTTTAAAGCTTCATTTTTATTTGGATGATTAATAACCGAAAAATCTGGAATTCCAGTATTCCAAAAGTTCTTATAAATCTTCTCAGCAATTTTATTATTCATTCCAGAGTTTATTACAACCCAAGAATATTCTCTGTAGAATAAATCTTTATCAATAGAATTTGGAATGTTTTTTATCCATTCAATTTCGTTTTCAAAACCATCAGCGATAATTATTTCTTTTATTATAGGATAGAAAAATGCCATTTTGAGTATTTTTTCCATGATTTTCTTGCCTTTTTTCCTTTTTATTTATTATATTTTTTTATGAATTCTTCAA
>DATKTW010000045.1:0-28819 GCA_035530895.1 Candidatus Nanopelagicaceae bacterium | reverse complement strand
CACGAGAAACTGCAAAAAAGGCAGATGAAGCAGTTAAAAGAAACGAAGAACTGGGATTATTACATGGAATTCCAACTTCAATTAAGGATCTAATGCTAACTAAAGGAATCAAAACTACATTTGGTTCTAAGTTGTATGAAGATTTTATCCCTGAACAGGACGAAGTAGTTGTTCAAAGATTAATTTCCTCTGGTTGCGTCATGCTTGGTAAAACAAATACGCCTGAGTTTGGTTCCATCGCTCTTACAAATAATAAGCTATTTGGAGAAACTAAAAATCCATGGGATATAGAAAGAAATTCTGGAGGCTCTAGTGGAGGCGCTGCTTCGTCCGTTGCAAGTGGCATAGGACCATTGGCTTTAGGATCCGACGGCGGTGGATCAATTAGAGTCCCCAGTAGTTGTTGCGGAGTTTATGGTTTAAAACCAACTTTTGGGCGTATTCCTAGTTATCCTCGTATAGGTATACATTTTATGTCAATGGATCACTACGGTCCAATTGTACGCTATGTAAAGGATGCCGCTCTTATGTTAAATGTTATGAAGGGTCACCATCCTGCGGATAATAATTCTTTCCCTGACGATGACATCGATTATGTTAAAATACTTGAAGATAAACCTAAAAAGTTAAAAATAGGTTATTCAATGACCTTAGGTTATGGAAAAGCTCTTGAAGAAGAAGTTAAAGAGAGCGTTCTTAAGGGGGTCCAAAAATTTGAACAGTTCGACTGGGAAGTGGAAGAAGCAGATTTAAAAATAAGAAATCCCGAATCATCATATAAAACATTGGTCAGTATTGGTTATGCCTATGATTTACAAAAAGATTATAACAATAGAATTGAAGACCTTAGCCCAGATTTAATTGGTTCAATAAGATTAGGTTTAGATAATAGTTCTATGAATATTGGAAAAGCTAGAGAACAAAGAAAACAAGTTTACGAAGTGATGTATCAATATTTTAAGCATTATGATGTACTGATTACACCGACATTGCCTTGTCCTGCTATTAAACCAGGGTGGTTAGAAACAGGAACAACATTTCCAACAATTGGAAAAAAACCGTTAAGTATTATGACTTGGATGACATATACATATCCATTTAACATGACAGGATTACCTGCTGCTTCGATTCCTTCAGGTTGGACTAATTCTGGGTTACCAATTGGAATGCAAATTGTTGGTAAGCGGTATGATGAAAGAACAGTTCTTCAAGTCTCAAAAGCATTTGAAGAAGTTTCACCTTGGCAAGAAAAGCGTCCAAAATTAAATTAATTCATTTTTATTTATTTATTAAAAAGACTTTATTTTTGAAGTCGTGATATAAGAAGAATCTCCAATTGTTATATTTTTCTTTATGAGGTCCTCCAATATCGAGTAATCTCCGATGATGCTGTTAGATGAAATGATTTTTCTTAGGAATACCCCATCTCCGATTACAGATTCGGAGAGGATACATTTTTCGAGATATAAATCATCTCCTAAAGAAACGTTAGGACCTATTACTGAATTCTTAATGCTCACATTTTTTCCTATAAAAACCGGAGGAACGATTTTAGAGTCTAAAATATTTCCCGTTTGGAATTTTGATTCAAAAAATGGATCGTTTAGTTTGGTTTCAGATAATAAGTATCGATTTCCTTCAAGTAATGTTTCCGGTCTTCCGAAATCCAGTATTTCATTCTGCATTATATTCCCTTTAAACACAATCCCTTCGCTAATAAGCTGTTCTATTATTGGGGTAAAAAGATGCTCTTTCCCGTTTTCGAGTTCAACCTTGCTTTGTTCATCTAAAAGCTCAAACAATCTATTCACTATTTTTTTCCCAAAAAGGTAAGCTCCAGAAACAGCATAATCAGAAATAAACTCTTGTGGTTTTTCCACTATTTTTTTTATTTTAGCATCATCATCTATTACCGTAACTCCGTAAAACTTAGGATTATCAACTTTTTTAATATTTATTACTCCGTCGCATTCACCCTGATGATAGGTTAATAGAATTGAAGAATAGTCTTCCATTGGAAGTCTATCGCTTAGAAAAATGAAACAATCGTCATTATTTACAAAATCCTTTGCTAGTAAAATGGCATCTCCAAGACCGCTAAAAAATGGAGTATCTGCTAAATAACCAAATGGTTTCTGTTCGATAAACTCAAGATTAAAGTAATCAGAAAAATTTTCTTTAATATATTCCGATATTTGTCGTTTTTTATAGCCAACAATAAAGGCAATTTCTGTATTTTTTGGGAATGTTCTTTTTAGTTTAATTAATATGTGGTCAATTAACCTTTTTCCTGCAACTTTTAGGAACGCCTTAGGTTTTGAATAAGTAAATGGCTGAAGTCGTTTTCCTACGCCTGCAATTGGACAAACTAATTTCAAATTAAATTCAACTCTCTAAAATGGCTCTTAAAATTTCATAATATTCCGCATCTTTTAATTTTTCTTTAACAACATTATTTAATTTTCGCAAATAATAATTATCTGAGTTAGTTTTCTTTATTCCTCTCAACTTTTTATTCAATGCAATCCGCGTTTTTTCATCTAAAAATTTGACTGGTATAGATTTATAGCTATTAATCAAGGTCTCTTCTCCATTATTAAGCCTAGTTTTATTATGGAAATTTATGCTAGCATCAATCATGGAGTATAGATTCTCTACCCAGGTTTGAATTCTTTCAATGTCTCCTTTTATATATGCTCGATTATCTAACCAATCTTTAAACTCTAAAACTTTATTTAAAAAATCCTTTCTACTTTCGTCAAAACTAGTGGTAGTTTTGTCTTTTTTTACTAAATCGCGGATTTTTTTTTCCTTTAAATCATTTTTTTCTTCATTTGATAAGTTACTATAAATTTCATTTCTTTTTTTTTTGTTTTCTTTGGTTTCGTTACCATCCAGCCACTTGTCCATCGACATAATCTTAATAAAAATAATTATTTAGTTCAATCTTCTATATATCTATTAAATTATTAATATTAGGCATAATTTCTCATTAAAAATCTTAGAGAGATAGCTTAATAATCCTTCAAGTAATTTATATATCTAGAATGAAAGTAAGGGGAATCATATTTGACTTTGGTTTTACACTATTTTCTTTTGAGAACCCCTCAGTTGAGAAATACCTTGATTGTTTCAGAAGAGGAATGTCAAAATCTATTAAAGTCCTCAAACAAGAGAAAATAATAGAAGATAAAGACCAAATTCTGGAAGATTTCATGACAATTTTCAACAAAAAAAGAGCTACCTATTTTAAACTAGCAATGAAAACAAAAGATGAATTCCCAACAACCTTATTATTTAAGACGGCATTAGACCTGTTAAAAGAAAAAGGCTATGAAATTCAAGAAGAGAAAATTCAAGAAAAATTCCTAGAAAAACTTGCTGAGTTGTATCATTCCTGTGAAGAAGAAGAATGGAAACCCGATGATAAAACGAAATTTACCTTAGAAACTTTATCAAAAATATCAAACTTAAAAATTGGGCTTATATCCAATCATCCTAATCATAAAACTATAAAAAATATACTTAAAAATAATGAAATGAAGGAATACTTTGATACTATTGTGACTTCTGCTAAGTTTGGCAAAAGAAAGCCTATTTCAGACATTTTTTTTCATACATTAAAGAGAATGGGGTTAACTAAAAACGACGCAGAACATTGTATAATGGTAGGTGATGAGGCTGCTGACATAGTCGGCGCTAATAGAGTAGGTATGCAAATTATCTTAAAAGAGAGAGAATATGAGTTCCCCTACGAAAAAGAAATTAATATACCTAATCTAATAACAATTAAGTCAATAGATGAAGTTTTACAATACATAGATTAGAGATGTAGTAGCCCAGAGGGGAATTATTCCTTCTTTAAGAAGTTTTAAGAAGATTGAACCCCTGATCACTTGCTTCGCAGGCAAGCGTCTTATCCACTCGACTACTGGGCTAAATTTTCGTGAATAATTGTTAAAATACTTTAAAGTTAAAATACTTTATTCCTCTATTAAGTATTAGAGAGATGTATTAGAATTATCCAAGATTATAATTCAAATAATTCATCGATTTTTGGAAAAGAAGAATTAATCTAATTATCTTTGTTACCTAGGATAGTCAGGCTTACTAGAAACTAATGTAGTGGTTTCCTCGATCCAGCTAGATAAATCATCATCAACGCGAATATAAGCTACGATTTTATCAAGTTCTTGAAGTTTAGTAAATCTGCATTCTGCTACTAAATCCCATCCGCCATAAACAGGAGTTGTGTAAGTCACTGCCCAATCTTCATCCGGATTATTCGATTTTAAATTTCTTAATCTTTTTACAACTTCCCATTCAGTTCCAATTACTTTTAGTCTAATGAGTATGTAACCACGATAGTAGATCTTAAACACCAAATTTTTCTTTTTAATTACAAACGCTACAATGTTTTTGTGCTAATATTCACCTTAATAATGATTTATTTTTTTTGATAAGGTTTATTATTAATACTCAAATAGCATATAATTTTATACATCCATATTAATAATCCTCAGAGAGGTTTAAACCATGGAAAATTCGGAAATAACACGATTGTTATGGACTTTTTGCCTTGAAAATTCAGTGAAATTTGGAGGTAAACCAAATGTAAAAGCTGTGTTAGGAAAACTGATTGGACAAAACCCGGAGCTCAGATCTCAAATAAAAGGCATAAAACCGATTCTTGATGAGATCGTCTTAGAAATCTCTAAATTAACTTTTCAAGAACAAGAAGCAAAGTTACTTGAATTAAAACCCGATGCTTTAGAGAAACAGGCATCAAAGGAAGAAAAGAAAACACTACCAGAATTGCCTAATGCTCAGAATTACGATAAAATAGTGATGCGTTTAGCGCCATACCCAAGTGGAGCTTTGCACATTGGAAATGCAAGAATGGTAATCTTGAACAGCGAATATACCAAAAAATACAACGGAGACTTAATACTTTTCTTTGATGACACGATCGGAAGTCCAAAATCATTAAGAAATACCTCTAAAGCTAAATATGTACTCCCAGAAGCCTATGAGTTAATAGAGGATGGATTAAAGTGGTTAGAAATTACTTATTCAAAAGTTTTTTATAAAAGTAATCGACTTGAAATTTATTACGAGTACTGCGAAAAACTTATTCAGGATAATATGGCATATGTATGTTTTTGCACCGCAGCTGAATTTAAAAATAAGTATAAAGATCGTAAACAAGATTGTCCTCATCGAAATCAAACCTTGCCCTTTAACTTAAAAGAATGGGAAAATATGCTAAAAGGGAAATATCATGAAATGGAAGTTGTTGTAAGGTTGAAAACTGGGATGAAGCATAAGGATCCTGCACTAAGGGATCAAATTATAATGAGAATATCCGAAGCAGAACACCCACTGGTAGGTACCAAATATTTGGTTTGGCCGATGTTGGAGTTTTCTTGGGCAATTGATGATTACCTTATTGGTGTTTCTCACATAATTAGAGGATCTGATTTAATTAAAGAGGATTTAATAGAAGATTTAATATGGGATCATTTTGGATGGAAAAAGGCAGAGTTTATCCATTACGGACGCTTGAACTTTTCGGGTTTGAGTAAAAATGGAGAAAACCTATTAAGTAAAACTAAAGCTCGAAACAATATAGCTAATGGCACCTATAGCGGGTGGGATGATCCTCGTACGTGGAGTCTCCAATCGTTAAAAATGAGAGGTATTCAACCAAAGGCTTTAAAAGACTCTTTATTAGATTTAGGATTATCAATTAATGCTATAAATTTTTCGGTAAACTGGTTATATTCAAAGAATAAGGATATTATTGATGAACAATCAAATAGATATTTTTTTGTAGAAGAACCAGCGATTGTTGAAATTAGCGATGTTCCATTTTCAAGCTTCATAGCTGAACCTATGCTACAACCTACCGATCCACAAAAAGGAAGGAGAAAAATTAGAGTTGATGCTAGCAATAATAGGTTGTTGATTCTAATTTCTGGAACAGATATGGTTAAACTCAATACCGGTCAAATAATACGTCTAAAAGATCTTTTAAATATACAAATAACATCTAAAAGCTTAAAGGATAGTAAAATTCAAGCTCGTTTCCACAGTTACGATTTAAATCGGGATTATAATATAATACATTGGGTACCCAAAAAAGAAAATGTAAAAGTTTCGATCATTAAAACCGATGGAACAGTGTCTATGGGAAATGGAGAGAAAAATCTTCAAAACATACCTTTGAATAAGCCTATCCAGTTCGAAAGATATGGATTTGTAAATCCTATCAAGTGGGAAAATCAGATACTAATTTGCTACTTTACACATTAAAATGACAATATTATTTTATACGCGTTATCATTTTAAACCAGAAATAATAATAAAACTAAAACAAATATATCATGAAATCTTAGTTTGATGTAATAATGAATGAGAATGATAAAATAGACAATTCGAACGAAATTAAGCTAAGATGGTTGTTTTGTCCTATATGTGGAACTAAAATCCCGGAAGTGAAGAATATTAAATTTTGCACCAAATGTGGCGTGGATTTATTCTACATCAACACACATATGAGGATGCCTCCTCGTAAAGACACAACATCCTTAGTTACACCCACTCCAAATACTTACCCGCCTTACAGTTTCAGACCTCCTAGACCTTTAAGAAAGAAACTCTCACAGGACGATCTCTTGAATCTAAAAGAAGAGAAGTTATGGAGTAGCTCCGCGTCTATTGGTATGACCGCAGCGGCTTTTCTCTTAATGAACTTCGTAACAATTTTAGCAGTTATCGTATTTGTATTTTTTTCATTTAGCTTAGCTGCTATAGATGATATCTTAGCCAATCCTTATTTAATTATTTTTAGTTCTTTTATCGAATTGATCTTGTTTATTGTTCCAATGTTATATATTGGCAAGTACCTAAAAAAACCAAACTTGAATAATCGATTGATCCTATTAGGATTTACTATTAAAGGTTTTAATAATAAAGGAATATTGAAAGAAATTCTTATAGGTATAGGTTTTGCGATTCTGGGAGTATTTTTAGTGTTAAGCGTGTCTTTTCTAATGGAGGTTATATTAACCATTATTTTTGGATACGAAATAGTATATGATATTCTTGGGACTTCTGGTGAGGTGGATGTTTTCATAACATCTTCTGATATATTCAGTATCATCTGGTTAGTCCTTATAATGATATTAATAATAGGAACATCCGAGGAGGTGCTTTTCAGAGGATTTTTACAAAAGGGTTTAGTAAGAAGTCTTGGGAATACCGGGGGTATTCTAATTACAGCTCTAATTTTTTCGTCTATTCACCTTATTGGAATTTTCCTCCTTCTTGAATCATTAACATCTTTTATAGTGGGTTTACTTTTAAACTTTTTTCCCTTTTTTGCGATTTCCTTATTATTAGGGCTAATTTACTATTGGAGGAAAGAAAATTTAATTGCAGTTATGATAACTCACGGCGTTTATAATGCTTTAACGATTATCATTGCGTTTTTAGTATTCAATTTTATTTAACAAAATCCAAGAAATTCGATGAGTATATTAGAAAAATTTTATCAAAGAGCCAAAGGTATTGAAGCCAAAATAGGTATTGGATTAGGAGATTCAGAGGTTCACAATATTAAAATACTAAAAGCTACAATATCAACTTTAGAACTAAAATTTAATCCCTTTTTTTTATTCGGAAGCAGAAAATCAATAGATCAAATTGCTAATAATAAACACTTTAGTAAAAATAAAGAATTTATTACTTTAGTTGAATCAGATGAACCCACATTTGAAATTCTCAATTATCTTAAAACCAATCAAATTTCAAGCGTTGTGAGGGGAAACTTAAGTTCAACCAAATTCTTACTAGGACTTCAGTCCATTCTAAACATACATGAAATTAATAGGCTAGCGCTGTTAGAAACTTATACGGGGTATCAGTTTTTTTTCGGACCCGTGGGTATAGACGAATGTAATGATTTAGGTAGCAAAATAATATTCGTTAATAAAGCAATCAAGGAAATAAAAGCATTAAATTTAGAACCAAAAGTAAGCATATTAAGTGGTGGAAGAATTGGGGATATAGGAAGAAATCCTATGGTAGATAATAGTATTGAAGAAGCTCAAAAAGTTGTAGACCATTTTAGAGATAATTATTCGTCATTAAAGATTGAACATTCAGAGATTTTAATTGAAAATGCGATCGCTGAAAAAACTAATATAATCATTGCTCCTAATGGGATTTCAGGAAACTTAATATACCGAACTTTGGTTCACTTGGGAGGAGGTAAAGCATATGGTGCGATTTATATGGATATTAATCGTGCAATTGTCGACACCTCCCGGGTAGGAGATATCTCTGAAATCAGAGGTGCCCTTATTTTAGCTCAAAGTCTAAGCTCTCGTTATCAATCTAATTCCACTAAGAAAATGGTAATATAATTTTTTATTACTTAATCAAATGAGGATCATTAGCTAGTCTGAAATTTTCGTTAAGATTATCCAATTGTTTCATGTCTTCTCCATCCAAAGTGAAATTGAAGACATCCGCATTCTCTGCTAGGTGTTCTTTTTTCCCCGATTTGGGTATTTGGACGATATTATGTTGCAAACCCCATCGAATTAATATATGTAAAGGACTTTTGTTGTATTTATTACCTATTTTTTGTAGTACAGAATTATTAAATTTTCTTCCTTTAGTGAGCGAGCTATAAGCTTCGACTACTATACTCTTATTTTGACAATAATCGATTAAATCTTTCTGGTACAGAAAAGGTGATAGTTCAAACTGATTTACTGCGGGAACTAAGTCGGTCGTTCCTAAAAGTTCCTCTAAGTGGCGGATCGTAAAATTACTTACGCCTATAGAACGAGCCTTTCCTTCTTTGTAAAGTTTTTCTAAAGCTTTCCATGTATCATTTCTTAAATTACTTACAGGCCAATGGATTAGGTAAAGATCCACATAATCGGTCTGTAGCTTATTAAGGCTTTGTTCGATGGCATTTAAGGTTTTCTTGTATCCTTGTTCGCTATTCCACACTTTTGTTGTGATAAAAATTTCTTCTCTTGGTATTGTGGACATTTTGAGCGCTTCTCCTATTTTTTGTTCATTTCCATAAAAAGAGGCAGTATCAATGAGTCTATATCCTAATTCAAGCGCCCATAAAACTGCTTTAGATGCACTTGGACCTTTAAGCGCCCAAGTACCGAGTCCTAAAATAGGCATTTCTACATCGTTATTTAATTTTACTACAGAATTAAATTTTAAATCCATATTAAATCAACTTCAAAATCATGAAGTTAATCGTAATATTAAAATTTAAAGATATTCATTATAAAAGATCAATTTAGATATACAATTAGTTAGTGAAACAGTGAACAAAGAGAGTATTTTTCTAGTTAGTAGTGATAAAATATTAAAAAAAAAAAATTGCTTAAATCCAACCCAAAATATATCCAAAAATGACTATCATTGAAACATCTATCAGGATCATTATAAGGATTACATTTCGCTGTCGTTTAGGTTCCCAGTAATACGAATAAGCGGACACGACAAAGAATGGAATATAGACGAATATGAATACCGTAATGGCGTTCCACCACTCCCATACCCACACAAATGAGTCAGTGAAAATTAAAAAGATTTCAATAACAGAAGCTAAAAAAGCATTACCGATACCTATTGCGAGTGGTTGAGGAACATCAAATCTACCAATAGAAAACATTTTTTCTTTTGGATCATCAGGCAGCAATTTACTCTGAACAATGCCAACTATTGCAAACATTAAACTTAATTCAATTCCTACTCCCACTAGTATCAAATACGCCGTACCTTTAGGGACAGTCCATAACGCATGACCAGATAGAAACTGAATTATAGAATTAATAATTTCTACAAACCAATGAATCCCGTACAATGTTAATCCAGCTACAATCGCTTTAAAATTCTTCTTTTGAAACTCAGAGAAATATATATAGAGCACTACAACAATCATGAAGATGACATAAAGATTAAACACATCTCCTCTCCTAAGAAGCGCTAAAGCCATTGCAGTGGCTTCTGGTCTATGTAATAGTAACATTCGTTAAATCTCTTTTATTATAATTTTAAATTTGAATTTATGAAATAATTTATCAATTTTAAAAATTAGGAATTAAGATATTAATGATAAAACTGGGTTCTAAAGAAAACAAAAAAAGACTGTTTTAAATAAAAAAAAAAAATTAGGTTATGGCTCCAAGTATAGTAGCTACAATAACTATGATACCACCAATTAGTACGCCAAATATAACTACCCCTACTCCGAGAATTCCTAAAAAGACAGGAGTGTAATGGATTGGTCTAATACCTAGTAATATCACAAGGATGGCTAAGAACAGAGAAACTATCCCTCCAATTGCCCCCCATCCCCATATTGCTAATTCCACACCTATTATTTTTAAAATTGCTTCTATTAAAACTATAATACCACTCGCAATTGCAGTAATACGCATTACTACATCGCTTTCTTGAAGTTTACTCACGTTGATACACTATAATTCAAATTCTAATTAAATAAAAAATAGACTATTTCTCCTTAAAAATTTATAGAAAATTCCTCTTGAACATTTATTTTTTTTAGTTATATGCATATTTAATTGAAGAAGATATTAATATGTAAATTCCTAAAATATATTCGTTTTTGCTATAAATTAAATGGGAGGGGAGGGATTCGAACCCCCGGCCACTTGGCCCCCAGCCAAGTATCATACCAAGCTAGACCACCCTCCCTTTTAAAAAAAAGAAGTACTCCTTATACTTTACACAGAAAAAATAGTCCAACTAACATTTTTATAAATTAAAATCATAAATTCTATTTATTTTTAATGATCTCCGAAGTTATTAAAGGCAACTATACTATAAGAATTATAACAAATCTATAAATTAAAAAAAAAATAAATTTTTAATCTCTTTGGGCATTTTCTTCATCGCGAAGTACTTGTTTCATTATTTTACCAGTAGGGGTCTTAAGTAAATCATCTCGAAATTCGACATATTTTGGGACTTTAAAATTTGCCAGATTTTCTTTACAAAACTTTAAAATTTCTTCGGTAGTCACGGATTTTCCTTCTTTTAAGACGATGAAAGCTTTGGGAAGTTCTCCATAAATTTCGTCTCGTACTCCTATAACTGTCGCCAACGAGACTGCTGGGTGTGAATAAAGTACTTCTTCGATTTCTCTTGGATAGATGTTTTCTCCGCCTCGAATTATCATATCTTTTTTGCGATCTGTTATGTAGAAAAAACCGTCTTCGTCCATATGGCCAATATCACCAGTATATAACCAGCTGTCTTTAAGAGTGTCAGCGTTCGCTTCTGGATTTTTGAAGTACTCTTTCATTACATTATCACCCTTAACAAGAATTTCTCCTTTTGAGTTTGGAGGAAGATCATTACCATCACTATCTACAATTTTCATTTCATTACCTGGTAAAGGTATACCTATACTTCCAATTTTTCGCTTATCTTCTGTATCTGTAGGTATCGGATTTACTGAAGATGCGCAAGTACCTTCTGTAAGACCATAACCCTCAACAATCCTACATTTAAATGTTTCTTCAAATTCCCTGAATACTTCGACTGGTAATGGTGCAGCTCCACAAATTACGAATTTTAGGGAAGAAAGATCCAAATTTTCGTGGGGCATTTTAAGAAGGATTGAAAGTATAGTCGGAACCGCACTGAAGGTGGAAGCTTTGTATTTCGCTACTGTTTCCCAGTGTGTTTGGGCAGAAAATCCAGGAGTTAAAATACAACTGGCGCCTATTGTAAAGGGAGCCATAACTGTGACTATCTGAGCGTTAACATGAAATAATGGTAAAATTAGCATGAATCTAAAGTGTTCTTGAGCTTTTAGGAAATCTTTAATCATTTCCGCATCTCTTCGAATGTTGAAATGGGTCTGTAGCACTCCCTTAGGGAATCCTGTCGTTCCTGATGTATAAAGTATTGCAGCTGAGTCATCTTTTTCATTAATCGATAATTCTGGAGGTGGGTTACTTGACGATTTATCCATCAGTTCCCAGAAATTCAATGTTCCTTCAAAATTGTCTCCAATAACAATAATATGCTCCAAATTAGGAAGTTCATCCTTTATCTCCTTAATAATTTCCATAAACTTAGGGATCGTAACGATTATTTTAGCTTCTGAATGATCCACTACAAATTTAACTTCCCGAGCTTTAAACAATGCGTTTACAGGTCCAGTAACTGCTCCAATTTTAGGAATTCCTAAGTAGAGATAGACATACTCTAGCATATTTGGTAGATAAACGCTAACTTTATCTCCTTTTCTTATTCCAAGATCATAAAGAAAATTTGCTACTCTATTAGTTAATTCATCTATTTGGGAGTATGAAATGGTAATATCTTCCCAATATATAAAGGTTTTATCTTTGTATTTTTTGGCTTGATTATTGACTAATTCTCTTAAATTCATTTTGGTATCCTCTTTCGTAATAAAAATCATACATTTATATTGTCGAATAAGTCTGTATGAATTTAGTATAATTAAAAATCACAAATTATATTTATGTTTAATTATCCCTTTTTTTAAAAGCAATAATTTTTAAATTCTTTAGAGGTTTTTTATTCTTATAATTTTATTAAATTAAATCGTTCTTGTGTTGAATTATGCGCTCCAGAAAACCTTTTATCATTTTTTGGCCTCAATATTTCCAAGCAAAAAGGAGTAGATCAAAGGGAAGGCGCATACCGAAGAAGTATGCAATAGAAAAAATAAATACAAATGATATTTTAAAAGCTGCAAAACGCTTAGGTTATGAAGCCCACTACGAGAAAGGTTATCAATATCCTAAAACCTGGTGGGATGATCCTGGTAGAGTATCAATAGACACGAAGGGTGCGAAGAAATCTAAAGTTTTAATAGACATTGCTAAAGAAATAAAAAAAATACAATTAATAAAATAAAAAATTTCTTTTCTGATGATAGTTCTTACTAAAGAATAAAAGAAATCAATATATATTCCAGAATTGAAAATTGGAAGCTACATTTAATTAATTTTAAGATTGGGTCAAGTAAAAATGCATGAATTCTCGTTTGCCTATAATATATTTAAAATTGCAGAAGCTACAGCCATAAAGCATAATGCTAAGAAGATTTCAGAAGTTCACCTTGAGATCGGTGAATTGACATTAATAGTGCCAGATCTTCTCAAACGTTCATTTGAAATGGCGACAACTGGTTCTATTGCTGAAGGCGCAGAATTAGTAATCGAACTGCTTCCGGGTAAAATAAAGTGCCGAGATTGCGGAAAAAATTCATCCGTCACCTTAAGCGAAGAATCATACTTAACCGGTTTACAATTATTTCAATGCAAACACTGTCAAAGTAAGAATACTGAAATTGTAGAAGGAAAGAAAGCCAACATAAAGAATATTAAAATACAAGAATAAGTTGCTTGATATCAATTAAAAACATCTGAAATCGTAATTAGTACTGATTATTCAGATTGATCTTCCGTATATATTACTAGATAAAAAAAAAGATTATTCACTAATTAAGATACCATTTAAAATTCCGTGTTGACCTGGACGACTAGATATTGTTGCTTTACCTAATTCGGTTTCAACTACAGCACCCTTAGTAAGAATATGGCGACGATTTAAATCCTTAGAAGCAGCATTACTTTCGAATTTTAAAATCTTAACTTTAGAGGTTTTATTGGTCGTAAGATCAGTGACATTAATGAAAGTTGAGGAGAATAACTTAAGTTTGTAATTTCCTCCTAAAGTACGCTGTTTCTTTTTCTTTTCCTGCCCTATCTGAGTTTCGATGGAAGGTCGCTCTAGTTCTCTTTTCCTTTTCTTATGGAAATGCTTATATTTTTTTCCGGTATACTTTCGTTTGCTTCTTGCTTGACTTCTTGCCATGATTAAAGGACACTAATCGAATCGAATATGATATAATCGATAATTATCTATATCTTTAAAATTTTTGCGTTTAGAAGTTTATAATTTTTAAAAGTAAAATAGAAATAGGTAAAATTAATTTATTTAATATAATAATTAAAAATCGGATACTAATTTTAGAACATTTGTAGATTGGTTAAAAATGATGGAGAACAAATCTAATTATCCATACTTAGATGAAGATTCTATAAAAAATATAATTAAATCGAGTACAACCACAGTAGGGATAATTGTAAAGGATGGTGTTGTAATCGGTACTGAATCTCAAGCTACTGCAGGATACACTGTAGCCACCAAAGAAGCTCAAAAATTATTTAAAATAAATGACTATACAGCGGCCACAATTAGTGGTGGAGTTGCAGATTGCCAATACGTTATTAATCAACTACAAGCTCTATCAAGATTAAAACAAGTAGAAGAAGATAAAATACCAGATCCACAGTATATTGCAAGCATGACAAGGAATATTTTGTTTAGCGGAAGATCATACTTCTTGTGTATGATGATCGTAGGAGGTTTCTCACATAAAACTAATAACGGAATTCTTTATGGTATTGATTTATTAGGAACACTATATGAAGAAGATAAATTCATTTCGTTTGGTTCAGGATCTCCATTTTCATTAGGAGTGTTAGAAGCCGATTGGAAACCAAAATTAACTAAACCAGCAGGAATAAGCTTGATAGAAACAGCGATTTCAAGCTCTAGAGAAAGGGATGCTGCTTCTGGGTTCAACCTTCAAATATGTACGATTGATAAAACTGGTTTTAAACAAGTTCAATAAATTGTTATTTTGAAATTAATTCTTTATTTAAAAGTCAACCTGATATATTCTTTCTTAAATCAGTTGTTTCTTTAAAAACTAAAAAAAAAGGTATAAAAAAAAATTTAATCTCGTTGTTTAACAAACATCTTCTTTACAAATTTGGGTAGTATAAAGCCGATGTAGAAGCATAAAGAGCTAACAATCAAAAATGTTCTTGCGAGCAATATCGTGATTTCAGTTGGACTATCAGCCCCAATAACATCAATTACCGTAGCAACTGTGAAGCATATAAACGCTATTAATAAAAACATTCCTTTTATTCTTAATTCTGCTTCATCTGATTTAAGACTCGTTCTAGCAAGCAAGAATCCGGTTATTAAAAGAATGGCGATTGATATAAGGAGATATATTTGAACCCAAAGAGTCCATTCAACCACAAAAGCGCTTTTTTGATCTCCGATTAAGTTTGCATCTATGAAGAATACAATTAAAAAGATTGTTTCAAAAATCAGGGCAGTAAGAAAAAATATGGTTCGAAGGATTTTTTTTTGTTTTGTAAACAGAATTTTTGTTAATGCAATTATCCAGGTGACATATATTAGAGCAATAAACGCATTTGCTAAGAAGTAATATAAATTAGTGGGTATTTGAAATCCAAAAATCATAGTCGTAATGAATTGTAATACATCAGACCAGTATGGACTTGCTAACAATATCCATGTAATTCCAACAGCGAGATATTCCACTTTTCCGTATCTTCTATACTTTAGAGCAATAAGAATTCCTAAAGTTGTAGAAATTATGAATGAAATAAGCGTAAAACTTCCATAAAAAATTTCCAGTGGTGTTAATAACATGTTTATAATACCTTTCTTGTTATTTAATGTTAAAAAAACTATCAACGAACAATAATTTAAATCTAGCTTTATTTTAATAAAACTATCAATAATACTTAAGTAAGTTTATTACAATATTAAATTTGAAATCGATATGGTGGTGTGTATTATGATATATTTCTATAATTGCTCAAAATAAGGTTTATTTGTGTAAGCTTTTTACTCAAATAAATAAACCCATTCATCTCTTTGTTCCGGGAGTCTACGATGATCCAAATTAAGTGTGTGAATTTCTTTAAACCGCTATTATGGTAATATTTCATGTTAAGTTTATCGGTGCTACTAGGTGTTGTTCCAGTTGGATGAGAGTGAAGAATTGCTATTAATTTTAGGTTTTCATTTTTCATTAAATGTTCTGAAAGCTCTAAAATTTTCTGATCATTATCTAATAAAAATGATACAGTGCTTCCTTTGTTGGATTCTATACAATGAAAAGAAACACTGTAGTAGTTATAATTAAAATCACGATTATTATTAACTTCTTGAATATATCCTAGGATAAAACCGCTAGCTTCGTTAGGGGATGTTAATTTAATACAGTTGTTGATTTTTTCAACTATATCATTACTAATATAAAAAACAATATCTTTCTCAAATCTCATATTTAACTCCATATATAAAATCAGAATAAAGTTAATGCAGCGTTCAAAGTAGCTAATCGTGCCTTTTGATGGTTATCTCCCGAACCTATTATAATTACATCATCTTTTTCAATTTTAGCATTAGCATCTTCAATTTCCAACATAAAATAATTCAATGTTTTAGGATTAATTTTGATATTATCTTTATCATCTTTAAATTCTGTTTTTGAGGGAAAAAACAGGTTAACACCATCGTAAACTAGACAGGTAGCACCAGAGCCGTTAACTTTTATAGCAGCATCTCTTTGGTCTACTCCATCACTTAACTTCGTAGAGGCCTTTTTGACTAAACAGAAATACGAATTAACATATTCTTGTTTAATTATAATATCTTGTAAATACTCCAAATCTGCTTTCTTCAATAAAGGAATCTTCCTTTTTACTTTTGCTAAAAATTCAAAACCTTTTTGAGTTAAAACATGTCCTCTCCTCTGCATTTCACCAACATTCGTTTCTCCTTCGCTTGGAACAATTATAAAATTGGTAACTTTTTTCAATTTATTAAATAATGATTTTACAGTTCCAGCTCCGATTTGTAATTCTTTTTGAAGTCGATATCTACCAATCCCTTCTTTATTCTCACCAAAAAGATATAATGACAGTATAATATGCACATAATCGAATGTTGGTTTAATAGTGGGACTTGCAAATAATGGGTCTAATTCGCTCAATTTATTCATACTGGTTATATATAATAGGAATCATCTGTAAAAAAAACTAGGTCAAATAAAATTATAAATCTAAATAGTTTTATATTTTTTATACAATCGAATATAATCTTTTTATTAAGAAACCGGCGAATGATTCATGGAAAGGAAAAATAAAGATAAAAGTCAAGAAGGTATCCATGAATTAATGCTATTTAATGAAACTACAGGAAAAGAGTCAAAACCATTTGAACCTGAACCGTTGGAATATGTGGATCAAGAAGACAAAATAAAAATGGTCTATAAATTAGTCCCATTTGGTGGAAATTACCTTTATTCTTTACTAATAACTAATCAGAGCGCCGATCCTATTACAGAGGTTAAAATTAGAATTAATTTTCCAAGCTTTTTTAAATTATGTAGGAGCACTCCGCCAACTTTGATCCTAGAATCGTTAGAATCTGAAGAAGATGAAAGTAATAGCGATCAAAAAGAATTTGAACAACAACAAGTCGTTATGGAATTTGAAAACCTAGATAAAAATTCCAAGAAACAGATAAACCTATATCTATGCCCCCTTTTCTTAGAAGAAAAAGGTACAATTAGATCCTTTGTTACTTTTGTTAACAACATTGATTTCATAAGGGCAATTGATATTGATGCCATCCCAATTCAGTTTGATCCCTTCACTATTGAAAGGAAAATAATACCATCGTCAGAAATTAAACAATATCTAGAAAAACCGTGGATTAAAAAAGCAATTAAAAGCATCGGAATTGGAATTGACGGCCAACTTGATGAAAATAATTTTTTTGAGCAAATAAATAAAATTGTTGAAAGTAATAACTTCCAGCTACTTGTTAAAGATCAAAACAACAAAATTAGTTGGTTTTACGGAACTGATTTAGTATCAGGAAACGATGTTTTGATTATTTGTCAAGTACTAGATCGCAAAATAGAGTGGTTAGCAGCCTCGTCCAATCCTCACTTACTCATATCTCTCTTAACGAAATTTATCACAGTGTTTGAAAAAGATATGATAATACTTGGTCAAATAGAATCTGAAGAACAAATTTATACTCTGGAATGCAAATATTGTGGGAATATTTTAGCTTATTTTCCCCTCAAAGGCGAATCTATTGAGTGCAATAAATGTAACTATGAGCAAATTGTTTGGAATTAATCAAATCAACTAGCTTCGTAAAAATCTCTTCCTCTCAACAGAAAAGAAAAAGTATAAGTTTGATTTTTTTAAGTTTTCTATGATGGAAAAATTCATAAGGCAGCGATTCACATTTTAATTTATTTTTTGAAATCTTTTAAAATTATTTCCACATTTCTATATCGGCTAAAATTTTCCCATTTTATATATCTTTTTACAGTAAATTTTGATAGACTCGACAATCTAGTAAAAGAAACTTATATTGCACGAGATGATTCAATTAATATGATTTGAATTTTGTCGTGAAATTTTTTTCTTTTTTTTCTTTAGAAAATTAAGATTTAATCAAAATCTTTAAATAAATAAAAGACCATAGTTTATTTGATTAATTAAATTTGATCAAAAAAGAAACATTAAAGGAAATTAACTCAAATAATTAAAAAGTGGAGGATTGAATAAAAAATGGCTGAATATATTAGTTGGAGTCCAATTAGAAGATTAATGAAACATAACGGCGCCATAATTGTTGCTCGAGATGCTGTCAATGAATTAGTAGATTGGATGAGTGCATCCGCAGTAAAAATTACAAAATCTGCGTTAACACTCACGAAACATGGCAAAAGAAAGAAAGTAACCCGAGACGACATTTTACTCGCTATTAAATACTTCTAAAAAGACACATGAATTAGTTTTGTAATTAATACTCATTTTTTTCTTTTTTTTTTAATATGCCTCCAATTGTATTGAGAATATTTTGGGATAAAAAGAAAGAAACATTTCTATTTAGAAGGGCATTGTTAAAGATCAAAACAACAAAATAAGTTGGTTTTATAGAACTGATTTAGTCACAAGGAACGATGTTTTGATTATTTGTCAAGTATCGGGTCACAAAATAGAGTGGTTAGCAACATCGTCCAATCCTCACTTACTCATATCTCTCTTAACGAACTATATTACCGTGTTTGAAAGAGAAATGATAACGCTTGGTCATATAGTGTCTAAAGAGCAAATTTACGCTCTGGAATGCAAGTATTCTGGGAAACTATTTACTTACTTTCCACTAAAAGGTGAATCAATTGAGTACAATAAGAGTAAATATGAACAAATTGTTTGGAATTAATTAATTCAACTAGCTTCGTAAGAACTTCTTCCTCTCAACAGAAAAGAATAAGTATAAATTTGATTTTTTTAAGTTTCCTATGACGGAAAAATTCATAATGCAGCGATTCACATTTTAATTTATTTTTTGAAATCTTTTAAAATTATTTCCACATTTCTATATCAGCTAAAAATTTCCCATTTTATATATCATTTGAAATTAAATTTTAATAGATTCGACAAACTGGTAAAAGAAATCTATATTGCACGAGATGATTCAATTAATATGATTTGAATTTTGTCGTGAAATTTTTAACCTTTTTTTCTTTAGAAAATTAAGATTTAATCAAAATCTTTAAATATATAAAAGACCATATTTTATTTGATTAATTAAATTTGATCAAAAAAGTAACATTTAAGGAAATTAACTCAAATAATTAAAAAGTGGAGGATTGAATAAAAAATGGCTGAATATATTAGTTGGAGTCCAATTAGAAGATTAATGAAACATAACGGCGCTATAATCGTTGCTCGAGATGCTGTCGATGAATTAGTAGATTGGATGAGTACATCTGCAGTAAAGATTACAAAATCTGCCTTAGTACTCACAAAACACGGTAAAAGAAAGAAAATTACCCGAGACGACATTTTACTCGCAATTAAATACTTCTAAAAAGACATATAAATTAGTTTCGCAATTAATACTCTTTTTTTTTCTTTTTTTTTATATTCCCCCAATTGGATTGAGAATATTTTAAGAATAACAGGTAAGGAACATTTCTATTAAGAAGGGTATAAAATGACAAATATTAATGAGTTTTAAGACAAAAATTAAATCTTATTCAAAGATCAAACTATGCTACTCTAAAAAAAAAATTTTAGGATTTTAAATTATTGGTTAAATTGTGGAAGCCATTGCTTTTCAGCTTCAAACATATCCTCAACCATGTCTTTCACTTCCTTAGGAGAACAAACGCTAGCTGTATTAGGATCTAAGAGAACTGCGTGGTATATCTTTTCTCTGTCGAGCGAGAGCTGTCCTTCTATTGCTGCTTTTTGAACCATAACGTTTGAGATACAGAGAGCCTGGCACACCGTTGGTAATTCAATTCCTCCTTGGGGATGTAGTCCGTGGTAATCAGCGAATATTGGGACTTCAACGCAACAATCCTTAGGCAAGTTGGTAATTAGCGATCCATTTTTGTTCATGACATTACCATTAAATCTAAACGGGATATCCGTTTCCATTGCATTGATTATGTGAGAAACATACTCACTGGATTGCGCTTGTTTTAGATTTTGCTTTTTCCGTGATAATTTTCGCTCAAACCGGCGATCCATCTTTCCTTGGTTCTTTACCTGTATTCGATAATCTTCTGCTTGTAATAGACTTAAAGGACCTGTTTTTTCCCCACTATATTTTTCTAATAATTCATTTCTTTTACGGTAATAAGGAAGATACTCACTAAGGTGTCCCGTAGACTCTGTCATGAAATATCCCGTTGCTTCCATCATATCCCATCTAAGAAGTTCTCCTCCAATCATTTTTGGATTGGTTTTGTATTTTTCATGTAATAGTGGATACGCATTTTTCCATGGAGAGTTTGATGATTTAGATTCACGATACCACAACTCGAGGAACCAAGCCATATGATTAATTCCTGCGCATAAAAAGCTGAAATTTTCTCGTTCTACTCCAATCCAATTGTTTAACATCATGCTAGTTCCTTGCACTCCGTGGCAGAGTCCAACAGTTGAATCTGGATTGATAATATTACAATACCAAGTATTCATTGCCATAGGGTTCGTATAATTAAGAAAGAGAGGTTTTCCTTCATCTTTTTCACCATTGAAACCTACTTCGCTAAGTAGTTCGACTATCTGCTTTAACATCGGAGCATTTCGTAAAAATCGAAAGACTCCACCAGGACCTAATGTATCTCCGATACATTGAGAGACCCCATATTTTAAAGGAATATCTAAATCTACTTTAAACGCTTCATTACCACCAACATGAATCGCGCTGATAACATACTTTGCATCAGTTATTGCTTTTTTTAAATCTGTTGTACTTTCGAATGTAACACCTTCTAATAACTCGGGACGCGTTTCTTTATACTTCAGCATCAAATTATACATTAGGTTTAATCGATGCTCGTTAATATCTTCAAGACAAATTATCGTATCCTTTTGAATTGAAGGAAAAGTTAGGAGATCGGTAAGGACAGCCTCTCCGAAGACAAAGGAGCCTGCACCAATAAATGCAATTTTCAGTTTTATCACATATTCAGTCTAAAATTTGAATTTAAAAATTATTTACCAGATAAATTTTTTTGTTTTTCAAATCTATCAACTTAAAAACGAGAAGTTAAGGCAAAACTACCTAAAATGAATCAATTTTGTGTATATTATAAAATAAGTAATAAATAAATTAGTATATTTTTTCAGCTATTTCTGGTGTTAGCGAATCATGCTTTAATGATTCTCCAGTTTTTTTTGTTGTAGATATTTTAATAGTAGGAGTGAGGTCTTTCATTAAATCAACCTTATTTTTTAATTCCTTTGAAATCACTTTAGTTGTGATACCTTGAGAATAGAGCATTCCTAAACCGCCTAATACCCCCTGCTTAATTAGCCTTACCAAGGATGACATCATCCAATTGAATTTTCCAAAAGGATTCAAGTATTCTTTGGCTCTTCTTAATAGCCATCCTTTCAGATAAAAAGAGGCATATGCTTCAGCTACTAATTGAAGGAACTCTTTAGAGGTTAATTCTTCAGTTCTCATCATTGGATGAAATAAGTCGTAAAATTTATAATTACTCGCGGTTATCATACCTTTTTCCATCATTTCATCATAAAAATCCGTTCCCGGAAAAGCAGTAATGGGGGTAAACTGAACACAGTCTAAATCTAATTCTATCGTATTTTGAATATTTTGCCTAACCATTCGTTTGGTTTCGCCAGGAAATCCAATTATCACGCCACCAAAAATAGAAATTCCTTTGTCTCGTAAACTTTTTACTACCGTTTTAACCATTGCAGGCGTAGTGTTCTTCTTATTCATCGCGTCTAGACTCTGCTGATGAACGGATTCAATTCCAAGAAAAACTTGCCTAAAATTGGCTTTGTACAATTTATCGATTAATTCTGGGTTCCTATATAGAGTATCCACTCTTGATTGGCAAGAAAAGTGAATTTTATTGTGGACTCCTGATTTAATTAAAGTATCTAATATCTTGGTTGTTCTTTTCACGTTAATTGTGAAGTTATCTTCACAGAAAAAAATAAAATTATTTTTCCAGTCAACATCGTACACTTCTCTCATTATTCTTGAAATTGATTTGGTTCTGTAAGTAGTTCCCTTGTCTGAATTTCTCCACATTTTTATAATACAGCAAAACTTGCAATTGTGCGGACAACCTCTTGAAGTCTCTACTTGGCGAGTTGTGGTGCCCAAGTACGTGTAAAGCTTTCCTTTTAATAAATCTCGTCTAGGCATTGGAAAATTATCTAAGTTGGGTTCTAATTCTCTTTCAGAATTATGGATAATATTACCTTCCTTATTTTTATACGAGATTCCATCAATCTCTTTAAGAGAAATTCGCTTTTTATTCCCATCAAGGTAATCGATAATTTCTTTAAATGTATGTTCTCCTTCTCCTCTTACCGTAAAATCTACATACTCATGGTCGGCTACAAATTCTGGTACCAAGGTAGGCTGGTATCCACCTATAATTGTGTTACAACCTTGCTCTTTCGCCATTTTAGCAACTTCTAAGGCGGAATATATTTGTGGAGTCATGCTTGTGATCGCTACTGTATCGTACCGATTTAACTCGCTACGAAATTTTTTCTCGCGATATTTATCAATCTTGAAATCAAATAATTTTGCATCATGTTCTGGGACCATAGCAGCTATCGAAATTAAACTTAATGGAGCACCAGTAATAATAGCATCCATCCCCGATTCCAGACGGGCCGGATTAATATATAAAATTTTCATTTTTATTCACATACTTTTCCCAATTGTCAAGCTTAACCTAATTTAAAGTGAGCCAAAGTGTGTACGTACTAACTTGTAAGAAGAGGTTAAGCTGTTATTCAGTTAGTTATTATTTATTAGCATATTATCATATATAAACTTGTTGAATCTACATAGTATTTGTTTAATCGATATAGTGCCATCTCTCAATAATTACTATATTAAAAGAAAGTAATAATTAAAACTAAGTTACTTAAAACTATAAATTAGTTTAAAGTGCTTTTTTTATAAATCTTATTAAACCATAACCCCCTCGGTATTAAAAAGAATTAACTTCAACTTTTCTTTAATGCAAACGGAAGTTTCTGGGTATTTTAATCATCTCTTTCTGAAAAAAAATCGAGTTTTATATAGACAATATCAGAATAGTATCATAAAAAGATGTAAGGGAAGAAATTCTTTAATTGTTTTACCAACTGGCTTAGGAAAAACGATTATTGGTATTTTACTTGTAGGTAAGGCTTTAGAAAAATATCCTGAATCTAAAATTATTATTCTTGCTCCCACTAGACCTTTAGTTTCGCAACATAAAGCGTCATGTAAGGAATTTCTTAACATTGAACCAGATGAGATTATTTCGTTTACGGGTAGAATATCGCCTGAGAAAAGGATTATTCACTTTAATAACTCTAAAATTATTATATCAACACCTCAGATAATAAAAAATGATGTAGAAAGAGGTAGATACAATTTAAAGCATGTTTCTCTAATCATCTTTGACGAAGCTCACAGAACGAGAGGTAATTATTCGTATTGTTTTATATCGAACGAATATCTCAATACATGCCAAGATCCTCTCATTTTAGGATTAACCGCATCTCCAGGAAAAAGCTATTTTCACATTCAGCAATTATGTAACAATTTGTTCATTGAAAATGTAATTGTCAAAACTTACGAGGACCTAGATGTAAAACAGTATATATATGATATCGATACATATTTAGAGTTCGTAGATTTACCCGTAAAAATAATTGAACTGAGCGCAGTCTGGTATAACTTGTTTGAAAAATTTCTAAAATTTTTTATTGACAAAAAATTATTGCCCCCTAACAAAAGATATTATTCTAAATTAGATTTCTTAGGGATATCTCGCGATTTGACACTTTCTCTCAAGTACGAGAACGGCTATTTACCAGAACTATCTGAGGAGGATTATTTCAATGCGCTCTATTTTAAGACTGATCGAATAAGAGATTTAGTTAAAGAAAACTCGTTAAATGTTCAATCGATTTTCTCCTATTGCTCAAGTTTTATAAGTTTACTTCACGGTAAAGATTTATTGGAATCTCAAAACATTACGCTCTTTTTAAAATTTCTAGAAAAAATTGAATATAAATCCGATCAAGATATACTCTCAGCTAAACGAATTGTAAAATCTGAACACTACAAATTCATCAAAAAAAATCTAATAAAGAATAAGCTTAATGAATATTCACACCCTAAAATAGAAAAGTTATTTTCAATAATAACTGAAGAAATCGAAGATTATCGAAACAATAAGATGATTATTTTCACGCAATACAGAGACATGGCTGAATTATTAAAGAGTTTAATAGAAGAACGCTTTGATTCTCGCTTAAAAGTTGAAAAGTTTATCGGTCAATCATCCAAAACAAATGATTTAGGATTTTCGCAAGATAAGCAAATTGAAATTATTAAACAATTTAAAGAAGGAACGCTAGATATACTTGTAGCCACCAGCGTTGCAGAAGAAGGACTTGACATTCCAAATGTGAACGCAATTATTTTTTACGAACCCGTTCCCTCAGAGATTAGATTAATCCAAAGACGCGGTAGAACGGGCCGATATGGACCAGGGAGGTGCTATCTATTAATAGCCAGACAATCTATCGATGTTCCTTTTTATAAAGCTGCAGATAGAAAGGAATCGACTATGAATTCCATACTTTTAGATTCAAAACAGTTGGATTTATGTGATGTAATTAAACGTGAACAGATATGCTTTAAGGAAGTTTCTAATAAAATTTCCGAATTAGATTTAATTAAAAACTATCGAGAACGACGAGAAAGGGAAAAAGAACTACTTGCGGATCGATCAATAGAAGAAATTATCACAGAACTTGATAACTTTGCCCAAAGTGAAGAATTTAAAATGTTTAAAGACGCTGGTGTAACTTTTTATTCTGATGTAATTGGATTGGATAAATCGAAATTGAAAACTTCTATGTTAAAATTAAAATTAAATCAAAAAGAAAAGAATAAGAAAATGACAGAAAGAAAAATATATTTAAATAGAAATGTAAAAACGCTAATAAAAATTGCTCAAACTTATAGCGTAGATGGAAAAATGCCGCTTTCGGATTTTAAAGAATTTGCACAAGAGGAAGAGATTATAGATAAGAAATTTTACGCCCATTTTAATCAAGCATGCCATTTAGGCTACCTTAAAAGAAATACTGATACAGTAGAATTCATTATGGATTATGACTAAATTCCTTTTTTATATTCTGATTTATAATTTTTTAAACTTCAACAAATTACCATAACGCTTATTAACAGAAAATTCGAAGTCTAATATATTGTAATTAATTTAATAAACGAATGGTAAAAATGGATATCAACTCATTTCTAAGAAGAAAAGGAAAAAAATGGATAATTCTCTATAGTATATATTGCGTAAATTTTGCGATTTTTATGACTTACATTTTTTTACTTGAACCATATTGGGGAGATATTAATTTAACAGTCTCGGGTTGGGTTGATTTTAAGATTAATATCGTTCTTATCATTGGAATTATTATTATAATCCCGTTGATTTATGGTTTATCACTATTAACAATTAAATTAAGAAAATTAATAAAAACTAATAGAATTAAACCTCATATTATCCATAAAATTATACCAATTATCTTAATAATCATTTATAATCTTCTTATTGTGGTTTTACTTGATTTACTTGAAGAATACGCAAATGTTATATTTCAAAGTATAGAATTTTATAGCTTTTTTATATTTCTTGGACTAGATATTGCTCTCATAATGATTTTCTACCCTTTACTTAAGATAATACCACAATTAAAGGAAAACTTATCAAATAAACTCATAAAAGCAAATAGAAAAAGGATGATCATATTAACTTGCATAATAGGAGGTTATGTAATTACTTATACAATACCATTTATTATTATTCCATCTAATGTATTATATTACGATTTACCACCTAAACCAGAGTTAATAGCTCACCGGGGAGCCTCGCACCTTGCTCCAGAGAATACAATCGAAGCAGGTGAAGCGGCTCTCTTATATGATTTAGTTGTAGGATGGGAGGTTGATATTCAAATCAGCTATGATGGAGTTCCTTTTTTAATGCACGACGATACTCTCACTAGAACCACTAATATCTCTGAACATTTTCCAAATCGAAAAAATGATAAGGCTTACACATTCAATATTTCAGAACTTAGAGAATTAGACGCTGGATCATGGTTTCTAGATAACGATCCTTTTGGAGTTATTGCTAGTGGAATTATCTCAAAAGCAACCGCAGAAACATTCAGAGGAATTAAAATTCCCACTTTTGAAGAAGTGTTAAATTTCACGAGAGATAACGGTTATCTTTTAGATTTTGATGCATATATACCCCCAGAAGGTCATCCATATCATAATAATTTCTACGAAATTCTTTTAAACATGACGATAGAATCAGGTATGGATTTAAGTAAAACGATGATACCAACAGGAAATAGTGAATGGTTAGAAATGATAAATAATTCCTCTCCTGAGATTCAATTAGGATGGCAGGGTTCACCATCGGTACAAGAATTTCAATCTTCTACTACTAATTATACATATATTAATACAGGTGATGGATACTCCAATGAAGAATACAGAGCCTTAAAAACGGCTGATATAGATATTATGGTTTGGACAATTGAGTCTATCGAAAGATTTTATCAATTATGGTGTTTAGGAGTGGATTGGGTAAAGACTAATTCTCCCTATAAGTTTAACGATTTAGAGAGTAACTTTTTATTTTTCCCTATTTTTCCCTACATCACGATCTGGATTGCAATTTGCATAGTAGCTTTATGTTCAATCGATATCATTAGACATACACTAATAAAAAAGCAGAAAAATATGCTCAATTATAAAGATTAAAGTTATAAATAGATAAATAGAAATTTTTTTGTTTTATATAATAAATTCTCTAAATCCTTTTATCACTAAAAAAAGATTATTTTATATTTTAATTAAAACTTCCAAGTTTGAAAATGATATTACTCGATTTGCTTCAAAAAATAAAAGGAAAAAAGTGGTTGCTTCTTGATTTGGTATTAATCATAAATATGGTTGTTTTAGTATTAATAATGCTAATTTTTCACGTATATTGGGGAGACATTAATTTAATAGTCTCTGATTATATTAGCTTTGATATAAATCTCGTATTTTTAATTATCGTAATCCTTATACTTCCGCTACTTTATGGAGTAGCGATTTTTCACATACATCTTAGGAATATTAAAAAAAATAACGAAATTAAACCTTGTATCCTAAACAAACTTATACCAATAGTTCTAATGTTCATATATTCAAGTCTATTCGCACTATTATTATACTCTTTAGAACAATACTCCCGATTAATTCCTCAAGTTATTGAGTTTTATAGTACATTTTTTACAATACCACTTTCACTCTTACTTATTTTGGGCTTATATCCTTTGATAAAATCAATCCCACAGTGGAAAAATCATTTTTCTAATAGGATATTAAATGTAGAAATAAAGTCAAAAGTTATTTTAGGACTTTTAATTACTGGATATTTTTTTGCTTTTGCGTCCCCGCTATTGTTTATCCCCTCAAATGTGATTTTCGGCGATCTACCTCCCAAACCCAACATTATAGCGCATAGAGGTGCTTCACATTTAGCCCCAGAAGACACTATCGTAGCGGGAGAATTAGCGGTAGAACACGGGGCTGTAGGTTGGGAAGTCGACATAAGAATTTCTATTGACGGAGAATTATTTTTACTGCATGATGATACTCTCACTCGAACCACTGATGTAGAGGATATTTTTCCAAATCGTAAGAACGATCGCGCTGAAACATTCACGCTTTCTGAACTAAGACAATTAGACGCTGGTAGTTGGTTTGCGGACAAAGATCCATACGGGGCTATAGCTTTTGGTCGTATTTCAAAAGAAGACGGAGACAATTACAGGGGCATAAAAATTCCAACATTTGAAGAAGTTTTAAATTTTACAAGAGATAATGACTTTTTTATAGATTTAGATATTAAATTTCCATCATCCAGCCATCTTTATAGTGATGTTTATTTTGAAACTATTTTAAACGAAACACTCGAATCGGGAATTAATTTAAGAAAAGTTATGATTTTCACTAGCGACGCTGAATGGATTGATTTGATCAACCAAAAAAATGCCACTGATATTTTATTAGGCATGGATATGAGATCTAATCCTTCCTTAGAAGAATTCGAAATGTCTGAATATAATTATACAATTATCAAAACGGGGGATGAATACTCTAATGAATTATATAGATCATTTTATTTGAACAATCTCCCTGTTATGGTTTATACAATCGATAGTATCGAAAGATTCAGCCAACTCTGGTGCTTAGGGAC